>WQWD01000115.1 GCA_009785545.1 Treponema sp.
CCTGTTGCAGATAACGATACGCCGGAGGGAATGGCGGCAAACCGCCGTGTAGAAATAACTATATTGGAGAATTAAGGAGTATAAATTGAGCAGAACAGCCGGAAAACATCTTTTTTTCTTTCTTTTGGTATGCGCCTTTCTTCTGCCCATGTCGCTTAACGCCCTTGATTTTGGCTTGCTGTTGAATCAGGGTGTCGGCTTTAATGGTGGTGTCGGCGACTCCACTGTTGACTACGAAGCAGTCCTTGTTCCACGCTTTTCGTTTTTAATCGGTAATTCGGCAAGTGCGTATGTATCGGCAAGTTTTAGAGCCTTGTACGAACACGATAACTGGCTTGTAGTGCCGGAACTGTTGCGCACCGAGTTTAACTGGAATAGAGGCAGTAACGACTTCAGTATTGGGCGCATGGTATATATCGATCCCATAAACCTTGTGGCGGCCGGTCTTTTTGACGGTGTCAGGTTTTCTCACCACAATGTCTGGGGGACGCTTGGTTTTGGTCTGTGGTACACAGGGTTTCTTTACAAGAATCGGGCGAACATTGCCATGACGGATGCGGATACGGTATCGGTAGAAACTGTGGATCTAAATTGGGGTGATTTTTTTAACACCTACTTTGCGTCACGTCGTGTGATGGCGTCTTTGTTTTGGGAGCACCCGTCTGTTGCGGAGCGTTTGGGTTTTAGCGCAGCTTTAATTGGTCAGATCGATCTTAACAACGATGAAAGTCATACACATCACAGTCAATATATTATTGCGAAAGCCACATTGCCACATTCACGTTTTATTTTTGAACTTGGCGGTGCTGTTGAACTGGCGCAGATAACCCGTGATGATGAAGCGGAGATACGTATCGCCCTTGCTGGTGATGTCGGTCTGCACTGGATGCCGGTATCTCGGCTGCACAGCATGGTTTCGTTTAACGGACGTTTTACCAGCGGAAGGACAGAGAACGGCCCCTTGACGGCGTTTACACCCATTACATCACTTTCGCACGGGGATATTCTTCAGGCTGACATTCCCGGGCTTTCGGTGCTTACGTTGGGTTATACGGTCAGACTGCGCCATGAACTTTCCGCCGTATTGTCAACTTCGTACTTTGTTCGCAGTGACAGGGGTTCGTACATTGCGTACCCGGTTAATGGAGAAGAGCTGCCGGGTTATTTTTTGGGATCTGAATTTTTTGGACGCCTTATGTGGAGTCCGATTTCGGATATGTCGCTTAACGTGGGCGGCGGTATCTTTTTGCCCGCTCTGGGTGATGTTGCGCCTAACGTTGATCCGCTTTGGCGTATAGAGATGTCTGCAACGTTTGCGTTGCGTTAGGAGGAATATGAAACGAATATTGTTAACTGTGTGTTTAATGAGCGCCGCTCTGTGTGTGTTTGCGCAGAATGGAGTTATTCGGGAACTGCACGGCGATGTTGAAATACGACCCGCCGGAGCCGCCGCATTTATACCTGCGGCTGTTGGCAGTATTGTCGCCCGTGATACGGTTGTATCGACAGGGTTTAGAAGCACTGCAATAATTCAGGTTGGAAATAGCACTCTTACCGTGCGTCCGTTGACCCGCCTATTATTGACAGACATACAGGCTGCGGCGGGCAGTGAAACCGTCGGAGCGAATCTGCAAGCCGGACGAGTACGGATTGATGTAAACCCGCCCGCCGGAGCAACCGCAGCTTTTTCTGTGCAAAGCCCAAGCGCAACTGCGAGTGTGCGTGGAACCAGTTTTGAATTTAACACCCGCAGCGTTAGCGTATTGGAAGGCTCGGTAAGCTTTTCAGGCACGAGCGGCTCGCCTGTCGCAATTCGCCCGGGCGGAGAAAGCACTGTAGGCGGCGGGGGCAGGGTATCCGACCCTGTGTTTACCGTGTTTCAGAACCTTTTCCCGCCCGTACCTGTGGGAACTGGCGTTTCGGGCGAAGTGATCTTTGCCCCGGTACTGGTTCCCGCAGTTGGGGATATATTCATTTCGCTACCATATCCGTAATAAATAGGAGAAAACCATGAAAAAAGCAATGATAGTAGTAAGCGTACTTTGTGTACTAATGTTGGGCTCATGTTTTAGCCCCTGGGGGAACAGCGGCGAAGGGCGGCTGGTTATTGCATTAGGCTCAACCGGCTCTTCCGCCAGAACATTGCCAGACTTTGATGAAGGCCGCACCTTTGACCACGAAGTAATTTTAACCGCCCCGGGAAGAACGCCTGTGGTGCGCTGGTTTAGCGGTACATCGGGAACCATTACCGTGCCTGTTGGCGAGTGGCACATAAGCATCCGTGCTTGGGGGCCAATACATGAGGATTATGCTAGTGCTAATGCGCAGCTAGGCATAACTGATCAGTTTCCGGCTCGAATGTTGCGGGCGGTTTGGGAAATTCATAATGACGGATACCCTTTTCCGATACAGCCGGGTCAGGAAACGGTACTGGAGGAGGATTTTCTTAATCTGCATCCTGCTGCGAACGTGAGTACGCATGCGCAGCTTTTGGTTGCTATTGACTTGGCTGAGCCATTCGAGGAAAAATTCATTTTGATAGAGCGTGGTTTTGAAGCTGAGGGTACATATACTATTGACGATAATAGACGGATCTTTTTATTTGCAGATAGCCCGATAACAATTACTAGGAAGTTGGCACACGGCGATGAAATCTTTTATGTAGGGGCAATCGGCATACCGTCAACTCTTACCCTTGGTATTAATGAAGGAATGGGGGGCATGAGGGGCAGTATTACTATTAATGGTGCTATATCTGGCAACGCACAAAATGCGTTGGTCGTAGTAACGGACGGAACATTTGAAATGCACGATGGTGTCACCCTGACTAGAAATGAAGTCGACGGTCCCAGTTTTAATTTTGATGTTGGTGGAGTTTTGGTCTTGCCTGACGGAACATTTGAAATGCACGGAGGGATAATTTCCGATAACACGGGTGAAGGTTGGGCTGGTACTGGTGGGGTGATAGTTGTGGGTGGAACTTTTAATATGTCTGGCGGAACTATTTTCCGTAACAAAGGAGAAGTGGCTGGCGGGGTGAGTGTTCGTGGTGGAACTTTTAATATGTTCGGCGGAACTATTTCTGGTAACAAGGGTAGAGAGGTCGGTGGGGTGAGGGTTCCAACGGGTGGATCTTATTTTTACATGCACGGCGGAACTATTTCTCGTAACAAGGGTGAAGAGGTCGGCGGGGTGAATGTTATAAACGGTCTCCCTCTTAGAATGTCCAATGGTGTGATATATGGTTCGGATGTTCCGCTGTTGGCAAATGTGGCTACTGATCTTCTTTCTGGTGTTGCGGCGGTTAACTACGAAATCATTCAACTTGTTGACAGTTTAGGATTTGCTCTGGGTAATCCTAGAACTGTTAACGGCAACGACACCATACGGGTTGCAGACGGCGAGCGACAGTGACCGTGATAGGGGTTACCACGAACAGCACGGATGGTTGTTCGTGGTTGGCAGTCCTTTCTCACATTTTTTCAATATTCACCCGATAGCCCAGCGAGTTTAATACACTTGTAAATGTTCTGAAGTTTATTCTTTCTGCATTTTTACTCCTGATTTTTTGTATTACTGTCGGTGACACACTCGCTTTTTGCGCCAATGCTCTTACGGAGATTTTTTCCAGTTCCATTTTTTCAAGCACAAATTCAGATAAAAGAAATTCGTTATATTCTTTGTCGAACTCTTCTTTCCTTTTGGGATCACTTATGAATTCATCAAATGTCGATTTCATCGTTTTTTCCTCCACTTTGTCTATCAAAGTAATCTTGTCGAATTTTTTTTGCCAAATCTTTTTCATTTTTTGGCAATTTATCTGTCTTCTTCTTAAATCCGTTTGTAACAATTATTTTCTTCCGATCTGTGAAAAACGACAAATATCTGTCTGGTTGGGGCTTAAACGCATAAATGCCGTCTCCTTCATTTCGGAATTTTGTTTTGTCAAATATTTTGCCGAAATCTCCCATTCGTTTTACCAAAATAAGGAATTTTTTTTGTAAATCTGTCGTTGATTCTAGATAATATTCTTTTGCAACACTTTTCCCGTTTTTGTCATAATACCATTCAAGCGTAAATTCTGAGCCAGAATAAATTAGACATGATTTATTGTCCATAAACAAATGTACCATATTTTTGGTACGTTGTCAAGTAAGGGATCCGAATAAGTCCAATACACTCGTAGATGTTCTGAAGTTTATTCTTTCAGCACTTTGTCATTCCGCTAACCGATTTTGCGCCAATGCTCTTACGGAGGTTTTTTCCAGTTCCATTTTTTATACCACTGTCAGGCGGTGCAGATTTTAATTTCTTGCGTATGTCTCTTACCATGCGGATGGGTTTTGTTTCTGTATGGTAAGGTGGTTGTGTCAAAAACTGCGACCCGTCGCCCGCGTATAGCGGGCAGTAAATTCCTTCCTTGAAAGAGCCAAAGCGAAGCGTTGAACCTTCGGTTCGGTCAGTTTTGACACAGGCTTCCGAAAAAGCGTCATAAATACCGCTTTTTCATTTAAATCTAAGGAAGCTGTCCCAAAAACTGAAGTTTTGGGACAGCCTCTAAGGTGATTGTATGGTATGTGTATTGATTTTATAATTGGAAGGTGGCGATGTCTGAAAAAATGCAAGGATTGAGAGACAACCAGCCCGAGCCGAAGGTTCGACTTCAGGGCGTGATTGTTGATTTTTTTAGGTATTAGTAAATTAATGAAATTGTTGATAGTTTGTAATTGTTATAAAGATGATGAGGATACAATAAGTTTTTTCAAGAAACAGGCATAACATATCAAAATTTATTCATCTTGACAGAATTAAAAAAATGAGATAAATAATAAATATCTCAATATTATGGGGGATTATAATGCCAGTATTAACAAAAACTATGGATTTTTATAAAAATTTAAAAGAAATTCTTGAATATTGCCAGAATAACCGTCAGCCAGTTCCTGCAACAGGTAACGGACAGGGTAATTTTGTTGTAATGACACAAGAAATGTATGATGAAATGACTGGAAATAGCAGAAAAGAACTTTATAATGCCTTGCAAGCAGGTTTAGATCAAATCAATAATGGTGAATATATCGAAGAAAAAGAAATGTTTGAAATTATGGATAAACGCCGAAGTCTATTGACTGCAAAGTTGGTATAGGAACATTAGTGTATTCACTTATTTTTTCAAAATTATATTATGACGATATTGCTGAAAGCACTGATTACATAGCTGATACATTAAAAAGTCCAATGGCAGCTCTAAGATTGCTTGATGAAGCTGATAAAAAACTAATCACAATTAAAAACAACCCTAGTCATCGCCCACTTGTAAATGACGAATATTTAGCAAAATTAGGTTACAGATTTAAAATGGTAAAAAATTATATTCTATTTTATATTATTGGCGAAGATAATAAACATATAAAGATAGTTAGATTTTTATATGGCAGAATGGATTGGATAACTATATTAAAAGAAAAAACAGTTGAAGAAATGATGAAAGCAGAATGATCCCACGCCATTGTACATCCCTGCGCTAGAAGCTTCGCTGCGAGGACAATGGCGGTTTTCCTTTGGGAAAAATAAGAATAGATTGGCATTTTGCATCTGCTGAATATGCAAATGCAAATATATTATTAACAGTGAGCCTGTCCAAAAACTGCGAACCTTCGGTTCGGTCAGTTTTGGGACAGCCTTAGTTGCACTGGTATTATAATACAGAAAATGTCTCAACCAGATATCCCAATTTTTTGGTTAAAAACTCTTCCCAACAAACCTAAACAGTGATATATTTAAAGTAGGAGATTGAATAAATGCCAGAAATCGAATTATTGATACGGAAAGCCGAAACATTACCGACTGCATTATTTCAAGAAGCGGCTCATTATATTGATTTTTTATCTCAAAAAGCCCATACCGCTTATGTTGCTGAAAAACTGGCAGAAGCTGAGCTGAAAATGGCTGAACCTGATACCAAATGGCTAACAGAAGAAGAATTCTGGGAAAATGACGATTGATTGTAGATAATTATATTGTAATGTATAAAATCAATGAGGAAATTAAAAAGATTGAAATATCTCGTATTTTAAGAGCTTCATGGGATTTGCCAAAATATTTATGATTTTTTTATGCTTTTAAATAATGCTGTATAATATATCATACACTTGACTAGAAAACCAACATATTATAAAATATTATCATGGAAGCTGTATCGGATAAAATAAACCACATTAAAGACTCAATTCTAAAATATGTTCCTGCAAGATATATTTATTTGTTTGGCTCTTATGCGTATGGTGAACCGACAGAAGAAAGCGATATAGATATATACATTGTAACACCCGATGGAATAGATAATTTTTCTGAAATCTATTCAAAAATAATGGTAGATTTGTATTATAAAAAAATGTTTTTTATAGATTTATTGTTTAATACAGAAACCACATTTAATACAAGAAAAGTAAAAAATATACTCGAAAAAACGATTTTCCAGAAAGGAAAAATTATCCATGAATATCGATGACGCTCTGGAATGGGTGGAAATAGCCGATAATGATTTTGACTCTGCCGTTTTATTAAACGAGGCTGTAAGAAAACATTGTGAAATTATATGTTATCATTGTGCACAAGCGGTTGAGAAATATTTAAAAGCGTACTTGGTTTTTAAGGGTGTTATTCCTAAAAAAACACATGATTTGCTATTTTTGGTCAACCTTTGCAATGAACTGAATAGCGATTTTGAAAGTATCATTACAGAATGTTCTTTTTTGAATAAATTTGCTAATGATATTCGTTATCCGCATAAATATCAAACAAGTGAAAATGATGTGACTTATTCAATAAATGCTGTTTATAAAATAAAAAATTTCAGTCTTATAAATGGTTTGAGAAATATAAAAAATGAAAATGAAGAAACTGTAGAGAACCCCAACGGCACATAACAAATGGTATATGCTCCGGCGGCGGCAAGCGCCGCCTCCGGGTTACGTTTTTTGCCAGGTCAGTCGCTTCGCTCGTTCCCACGCAAAAAAATTCGCCACATTGGGTTCGCCCCCGTTGGGCTCACCCAATGTCATATACCTAGAACGTTATGCGAAGTACAATCCGTATATCAATATTTTTATTTTAATCATAAACATTTAATTCTATTTTTGGAATAATATCATTTTCATTAAAATCCTCTAATGAGAATAGTTCCTCTAAATAAAATACTCCAGATGAGTAATTATTTTTATATAATTTTTCAGCAACAAAGGCAGTTATTTTTCCAGTTAATAATGAATTATTATAACCTATTATTCCAGCACTATAAAAATGCTCTTTTTCGTTTTTTATTCCAATAGCGTCAATTTTAATACTGTATACATCAGAGCCCAATTTTAACTTTTGATTAACAGATAACATAAAATTAAAATACTTTAACATTATATTGTAAAACGTCTTAAATTTTAATAAGCCAAAGATACCCAAATGCTTAAGAAAACTTAAAAGAAATGTTGTGATTTTTGAGTCATAACAAAAATATGATAAAACATCTTTTATATTTTGAGTTTTTGATACAA
>WQWD01000116.1 GCA_009785545.1 Treponema sp.
CTCCGGGAACACTTGTGAACTTGCCCCTGTCCACTTGACAGGGACAAGTGCACTTGCGGAGGGCTTTTTTATATACACGAGGCAATTGCAAAACTTCAGTTTTTGCAATTGTTTCTTTAAAAAAGGCAATTTTGCAGCCTTTAGGGCGAAAAATTGCAGAGCCTCTGCAAAACTAACCGAGTTTTGCAAGAGGCTCACATATCACAAAATGAGGAGTTAAAATGAAAACGACACAAAAACTAATTGGGCTTATCGTATTTCTATTGATAGGAATAAGCGCCGTTGCCGCACAAGACCTGATCATCCTAAGAGACGGGAACGTCATCGAAGCAAGAGTAACGGAAATATCCACAACGGAAATCAGATACCGCCGCTTTGACTTTCTGGACGGCCCCATCTTTGTTGCTCCTGTAGCAAACGTTCTTTCCATAAGATTTGAGGGCGGCACTGTTCAGGTATTTAACCAAGCCGCTCCTGCCCATGTTGCAACTGCCCCTGCCGCACAACAACGCACTCGGGCTGAACAACAATTTGATTGGGATAATAGAAGTACAGCGATTGACCCTGACATATTTATCTTTAGTATCAGCGCCAATGCAGGCGGCGTTTTAGGAGGTGACTTTGGAGGTGGCGGCGGTTTGCGTATAGAACTTGGCAGAGGTAATTTTAATGCTGATGTATTGCTGGGAGGAAATATAGGTGTCGGCAGCGGCTTTGTCGGCTTTGTTGGCTTAGCCACATTCAATTATTTTTGGCACAGCAGGCTTGGAGGGTTCTACCTTGGCGGAGGTTTGGGTACTAATCCTGTTTGGGAAGAATTGTGGAGCGATATGAGAGATGATTGGGTATGGACGGGTGATATTCGACAAACCTTTACAATAGGGTTAAATACCGGTTATAAGTTTGTAACAAGAGTAGGTTTTTACTTCCGTGTAGGCGCATTTTTAGGAGCCGGGTTCATCTTAGGCGAACAACCCGAGTTCGCCACCGAAATAGGACCCGGATCAACATTCGAAGGATTCGGCGCAATGAGAAGAACTCGTTTCATTCTCAACCCGGACATTTCATTCGGTTGGACTATGAGATAGCATTTGCGGTAGCATTACACAATCATAATTGATTCCCCCCACTACAGACTTGTACGCAAAGGGGGGGGATATAACCGTTGACAGGGGGAGAGGCGTGGCTGGCAGGAAAAACAATCTCAGGGACTCCTCGCCAGAGAGACTGCGTCACATACTCGTATGTGCGCAGGCTCGGAGGCGAACTCCCCCAGAGTTTTCCCGAGCAGACACCGCCGCCGGAGCTTGTACGGTGATTGTCTACATCTTCCCTCATTGTCTTCCGATAATATTATATGAAAAATCGTTTTGCTGTGGTCATCTTCCTGTCGGTTTTTTGTTTACCGCTTCCTCTTTGGGCGCTGGATTTATCGCTTAATACAGGCGATATTCTGCTGGAGTTGAGGGCTGACGGCGGTTATCATTTATTTATCAGGAAAAAGCCGGATATCGCTTCTGTGCTTTTGACCGAATCTACCAGAGACCCGAATCTGATGGCGGATAATTTCGCCTATCGTGCGGGCGAATGGAACCCGATAAACGGCGATGAAATACGTCTGCTTGACGGAGTTCCCATCTCAAGAGAAAGCGGGATTTTTTCGCTTATTTCATCTACTCCGGTTGATCATCCGATGTTGGGGCAGGCTTTTCATATTTATATGCCTTATGCTCTTTACTACGGACATCCTCACACACGACACGGGCGAGTTTTCATTACTGACGGAACGTTCATCAATATTAGGGCATTCGCTCTTCCTTTTGGTGATTATCGTGGACCTTTTCGGGACAACCCTTTTGTTCTTGAAGCCATACAGGAGCCTTCGCCCGACGACCCCGAAGGCGGTTTCATGCCGGAAGCTGTTGAAGCCTTCCGGGAAATCTCCCGTGTAAATAGCGGAGATTTCATGTTTACGGAAGACTCAGAAGAAATAACAAAAATAATCAGAGATGTTTTAGAAAGAGAAAAAGGAAAAAACCTCGACCTTGTTATCTGTATCGATACAACCGGAAGCATGAGGCCGCACATAGACGGTGTTCGCAGGGAACTTGTCACAGTACTCGAAGAAATGTTAAGTTATTTTCCTTCTTTCAGAATCGGAATGGTTCAGTTCAAGGATTACAATGACACCTACCTTACAAGGCTTACTCAGTTTACAAACGACTTCGCCCGATTCCAGCGAGCGTTAAACGCTATACGCCCCCACGGCGGCGGCGACATTCCCGAAGCTGTTTTTGAAGCTCTTTACGACGGTGCAACCAGATTTCCATGGGAGGCAGAAGCCAGAGTGATGATATTGATAGGAGACGCCCCGCCTCACCCAAGACCAAGGGGAAGAGTCACCAGAGACATGACATTCAGAGCGATTGAAGAACGGGAAATTACCATACATACAATACTTTTACCGCACCCCTGATATTTCCGCATTTTGTCTGTCGGCACTCACTATATAGTTGACAACTGCCAACAGAGAGAGGATAATGGAATAATGAAAAAAATTATTTATATCTTCGTATTCATGTTAGTAACTATCCCTTTAATTGCGGATATAAACATCAATAACTCGATAGTCAGGATATATACTGTAAGAAGTAATTATAGCTATGTTAATCCATGGCAAAGAACAGGGCAATCAAGCGGAACAGGATCCGGCAGTATCATAGATGGCAACAGAATTCTAACTAACGCTCATGTAGTAAGAAATGCCACATTTATACAAGTCAGGAAAGCCGGGGAAGCAAGGAGATATACTGCCAGGGTTGCTTCGATATCACATATAAGCGATCTTGCGGTACTTGAAGTAGAGGAACTGTCATTCTTTGAAAATTCAACTCCGCTTCAAATAGGTGAACTTCCTCATGTAAGAGACAGGATTGCTCTTTACGGATTCCCTACAGGCGGAAGTCAGATGAGCATAACAGAAGGTGTCGTATCAAGAATACAGCATAGCCATTATGTTCATAGCAGTGCTTATCTTTTAATATGCCAAATTGACGCCGCTCAAAACCCCGGTAACAGCGGGGGGCCGATTATTTATAACAATAAAATTGTTGGAGTAGCTTTACAGACTATAACGGGAAGCCAAAATCTTAGCTTCGTTGTACCGGCTCCTGTAATAAATCATTTTTTAACGGATATTGGCAAAAACAACGAAAAATACAGAGGTATCCCGGAACTTGGGGTACATTTTCAAAGAATGGAAAATCCTGATCTGCGAGAGAAATCTCAAATGAAAGAAAACCAAAGCGGTGTACTAATAGTTGGCGTACCTCATGGTTCCCCCGTTACGAACAAGATATATGTTGGTGATGTATTATTATCAATTGACGGTATAGAAATAGCTAACGATGGTTCTATTGAATTCAGACCCGGCGAAAGAACATCTTTTGTTTATGTTGTTCAGAGAAAATTTATAGATGATGTAATTACATTAGAAGTTTTAAGAAACGGCGAAATTAAAGAGCTGGAAGTTAAACTGACAGTTCCTATGCACTCCACAAGACTTGTTCCGCACCAGCAATACGATGTACCCCCGACATTTTTTATTGCGGGTGGTCTTGTCTTTGCTCCTTTAACAAGAAATTTTCTAGCTAGCTGGGGCGGACAATGGTTTACGCAAGCTCCTTCAAGGTTAATTGAATTTTATCTAAGCGGCGTCCGCACAGACGATAGAAAAGAAGTTGTACTAATTTCAACAGTGCTGGCAGATGAAATAAATCTTGGATACCACGATATAAGAAATTTTGTTGTAGCAAGGATCAATGGGAAAAAAATATCTACAATGAAAGATGTTGTAAATGCCATTGAAAATAACGAAGGAACCTTTCACATAATCGAAGAAGAATTCGGCAACAGAATAGTTCTTAGAAGAGATTTAGTTGATCAATATAGTGACAGGATTTTACAGATATACAGAATTAATTCAGACAGATCCGAAAACCTTAGATTAAACTAAAAACTCTGCTTATTAATGATTATACCAGTATTCAATATTTGCGTGTACAAAACCCAGCATACGAAGTGAATCTTCGCCCAGATCAAGGTTTGCCGCAAGTTCAAGAGCATTGGCATATTCAGCGTAAACGATTGGGTCATTAGACCTTGCGTCTGCAATGACATGGCCTGTAAGGACAAGGATTTGCTCACGGTATCCCGGTTCTGAAATGACCAGCGCTTCCAAAAAAGAAGCAGGGTCTTCTTTGAACCTTTGCAGGATTTCTTCGCCGGTTTGTCTGTCTTCATACAAATGCGAATACCACTCAAACAAAACAACCATTTCGTTTACAGGGTCTGCGATCTGTAAACCACCCGTATTCCTTTGGCAGCCAACAAATAAGACTATAGACAACGCTATTATTAACATCAATAATTTTTTCATACTATATATTATCATAATTATTTCTGTGGGGCTAGACACAAACTGCCCGCAGTTATAGGATGATTCAATGAGCGTAATTGAGGCAATAATTTTAGGGATTGTGCAGGGGTTAACAGAATTCTTGCCTGTGAGCAGTTCGGGGCATTTGGTGCTTTTGCAGAGAATTTTTGGAATTGAACTTCCGGGTTTGTTTTTTGACACCATGCTGCACCTTGGAACATTGGCTGCGGTTTTTGCCGCATTATGGAAAGATATTTGGGAGCTGTTACGCAAGCCGTTTCAAAAACTTACGCTGTTTTTGATTCTGGGAACCATTCCGGCAGTTATCGCCGCACTTGTATTTGGCGGCACAATCGAAAAACTGTTTGATACAGCTAAACTTTTAGGAGTTTCTTTTTTAATCACAACAGTGCTTTTAGTTACCGCCGAACTGCTTTCAAGGCGGCCTTTAAAGAGCGAAGATACAAAAACAAAAGATAACATGAAATGGTATGACGCTTTGTTTATCGGTATCATGCAGGCAATCGCTATCCCTCCGGGAATTTCACGTTCAGGAGCGACCATTTCAGGAGCGTTGTTCCGCAGATTTGATCGCAGTCTCGCTGCAAGATTTTCCTTCCTGTTGTCAATCCCTGCGATACTGGGAGCGGTAGTGCTGCATTCAAGAGACATTGTTACAGGAACCGTTGCAATCGAAGAAATCAGCATAATTGCCGTAATCATCGGAACTTTGACAGCCGCCGTAGTGGGTTATTTTGCGGTCAGATTTATGCTCAAAATAATCAGGGAAAAATCGCTGTTTGGTTTTGCAATTTATACCGGCGTATTGGGAATACTGGTACTCTTGGATCAATTTGTTACACAGATCGTTTTTTATCAATATTAAATCGATTGATTAGTTGAAATATTTTCTCGAAAAAAGTATATTAAAGCATAATGCAATTAAAAAAACTCGTGTGCCAAGATATGGCAAAAGCTTACGACCCAAAGTCATTTGAAGACAGAATCTACGCCCTTTGGCAGGAAGCAGGCGCTTTTTCTCCCAACAACGTTAACTCCGATAAACCACCCTTTGTGGTGGTAATTCCGCCGCCCAACGTAACGGGCGTACTGCACTTAGGGCATGGGCTTAATAACAGCTTACAAGACATAATTGTACGATTCCACAGAATGAGGGGCGTGCCGGTGCTTTGGGTTCCCGGAACAGATCATGCGGGGATTGCTACGCAGAACGTGGTTGAACGCAGATTAAAAAGCCAAGGTAAAAACCGCCGTGATTTGGGGCGTGAAAAGTTTTTAGAGGAAACATGGAAAGTAAAAGACGAACATCATACTGTCATCTCGACACAGCTAAAAAAAATTGGAGCCAGCGTTGATTGGAGTCGGGAACGCTTCACAATGGACGAAGGGCTTTCCCGTGCCGTGCGTGAAGTTTTTGTTACTCTCTTTGAGCGCAATCTATTATACAAAGGAAAATATCTTGTAAACTGGTGTACGTCATGCGGCACTGCTCTTGCCGATGACGAAGTTGAACACGGAGACACCGCAGGAAAAATGTACCATATTCGTTATTACTTTCCGCCGGGAGCCGAGAGCGGAGAATATATCGAAATCGCTACTACCCGGCCTGAAACCATGTTAGGTGATACCGCTGTGGCGGTTCATCCCGAGGACGAGCGTTATGAGAAATTCAAAGGAAAAACTGTCAGGCTGCCATTGACCGAACGTGATATTCCCATTGTGTATGATACTTATGTCGATAAAACTTTTGGCACAGGAGCATTAAAAGTAACTCCGGCGCATGATCCCAACGACTGGGAACTGGGAAAAAAACATGATCTGGCTGTGATAAATATTCTTAATCCCGACGGGACATTAAACGAAGAAGTGCCGGCCAAATACCGGGGGCTTTCGGTAAAAGATGCCAGAAAAGCGGTAACCGAAGATTTAACTGCCGGTGGATGGCTTGTCAAGGAAGAGCCGATCAATCATTCTGTTGGACGCTGTTACCGCTGCGACACAACAATCGAGCCGTTTTTATCTGAGCAGTGGTTTGTCAGAATGAAACCGTTAGCCGAAAAAGCTCTTGAGGCGTGGCGAAAAGGCGATTTTACTTTTTACCCTAAAAAATGGGAAAACACTTTTAAACACTGGATGGAAAACATCAGAGATTGGTGCATAAGCCGCCAGTTATGGTGGGGGCACAGAATCCCGGCATGGACTTGCGGTGATTGCGGCAAGATCACAGTTTCACGTAACGACATAAATACCTGCCCTGAGTGCGGCAGTAAAAACATTGAACAAGACCCTGACGTTTTGGACACATGGTTTTCCAGTTGGCTTTGGTCTTTCAGTACCTTGGGCTGGGAGGAAGTAAAATCAAAAACTCCCGATCTCGACCGCTACTACCCCACCACTGCGCTGATAACTTCTTACGACATAATTTTCTTTTGGGTAGCGAGGATGATAATGGCAGGACTGGAGTTTACGGGAGTTTCGCCGTTCCGTGATATTTACATTCACAGCCTTTTACGTGACAAACAAGGACGCAAAATGAGCAAGTCGCTCGGTAACGGAATTGATCCGCTTGAAATTGTCGATGAGTTTGGCGCTGACGCAATGAAATTTACACTGGCGTTTTTATGTGCTCAAGGGCAGGATGTTCTTGTCGACAAAGAATCTTTTAAGATTGGCTCCAAGTTCGCTAATAAAGTATGGAACGCCAGCCGCTATATCCTGATGAACCTTGACGGCAGATATTTGATCGAAAATCCCGAATTAACAGGGGCGGATAAATGGATATATTCACGCCTTAACAACGCCGCAAAATCCATGAGGGAAGCATTTTTTTCGTATCGATATAATGACGCAGCTCTCTTGGTTTATGAATTTTTCTGGAACGATTTTTGCGACTGGTATGTCGAAGCTACAAAACTTTCCATGAAAAACGGAGACGACGCTGAAAAAGATCGAGCAACCGCCATACTGCTCGATGTTTTGGCTCAATCATTACGGCTGCTCCACCCATACTTGCCGTTTTTAACGGAAGAGATTTATCAAAAACTTCCAAACATTGATTCCGAACTTCTAATTTGCGCC
>WQWD01000117.1 GCA_009785545.1 Treponema sp.
ACAGTAATATCTGGATAGAATTTTTCAATAAGAAAAATTATTTTGATTCTGTTTCCAGCTTGTTGGTGAATAATGAAGTATACATAAACAAAATTATATTGGCAGAATTAATACCTTCAGCCAAAGTAAAAAATGAGAAAGTATTTATTGAATGTCTACATGGGATTGAATTATTAGAGCTAAGTATTGATTGGGACGAAATAATTGAAATACAGTACCATTGCATAAAAAATGGAATAAATAAATTGGGATTGGTGGATATAATAATTGCCCAAAATGCCGGGCAAAATAATATGGGGATTTTTACAATAGATAGAAATATGATGTTATTGTGCAATTTAATAGGAGTTGAATGTAGGAATTCGTGACAGTAATATAACAACCTTGAACAAAGTAACAAAAATCATTCATAATAAAGAGTTATGCTATATTTACTTGAAAATGACGAAAATACGGCTGTCCAAATAGAAAATGCGGACGAGGCTCTGCGTGAAGATATCCGCTTATTAAGACGAATGTTAGCGGACACTATACGTGATGTAGAAGGCCCTCAAGTTTACGGGTTAATCGAGAAGCTAAACCTGCTTTCGCTGCGAGCTTACCGTGACAAAGATAAAGAAGCTCAGGCCGAACTTAAAGACATCTTTCACAATCTTTGTGATGATGACATGAACAAAGTTGCAAGCGCTGTCGGTTTATACTCTACCCTCGCAAACATTGTTGAGGATCACCACCACATCCGCCGTTGGCGAGCACACCAAATATCGGGATCATCTGCCCGTGTCGGCAGCCTCGACGCAAGTTTCGCTTTGGCAAGAGAGCAAGGTTTCGATGACGAGCGGCTCAAAGAGTTTTTTAATACAGCTTACATCTCGCCGGTTTTGACGGCGCACCCCACAGAAATTCACCGCCGCTCGGTTCTCGAAATATTAAACGCAATCTCCGCATTGCTTAACAGACGAGACAGACTGGCTGAAACAAAAGAAGAATACGAAGACATCGACTCAAGGCTGCGTAATCAGATACTCACACTTTGGCAGACACGGGTTCTGCGCCTCACAAAACTTTCGGTAATAGACGAAGTAAAAAACCTGTTGTCTTTTTTTGATTCGACATTTTTTTCGGCAGTTCCCAAGCTTTACACAGCGGTTGAACGTGCCATCGGCAGTGAGAGAGGCGAGCTTCCGCCGTTTCTTCACATTGCAAGCTGGATAGGCGGCGACCGTGACGGCAACCCGTTCGTAGACGCCGCAGTGTTAAACGAAACTCTTTCCCGCCATGGGGATCGGGCGTTTAATTTCTACCATACAAGAATACGCCAATTACGCAAGGAGCTTTCGCTCACGGGGCTTCCTGACGAAGTTATGCCGGAATTACAAGAATTGATTGAAATGTCCCCTGATCCATCGAGACATCGAGTGGATGAGCCATACCGCCTTGCGTTTGCCACCATTCAAGCACGCCTGGCAGCAACTCAAGAAGCTCTTTTTGACAGGACTCCGTCAGTGCATATACCGCATTATATGCACAAAGCTGAAGTGCAGCCTTACTCCTCGCCGGAAGATTTTATCGCAGACCTTACCATAATCGAAAGGTCGCTTTTGCTTCATGGATCTAAGCTGCTGGCGCAAGGCAGGCTTGGTAATCTGTTGCGTGCGGTGCGTATTTTCGGCTGGACATTGGCTCCTCTCGATCTTCGCCAAAATTCAAATGTACACGAGCCTGTGATAGCGGAGCTTTTAGAATTTGTCAGCCCCGGTACTAATTACTTAAAATTAGATGAAAGCGAACGAGTCAAAATCCTGCTAAAAGAATTGAGCTCTCCTCGCCCGCTGGTTTCTCCTCATGTAAAATATTCAGCCGACACGGAAAAAGAGCTGGCTATTTTTAATGCGGGGCGTGCTGCACATTTGCGTTACGGCGTTTCTTGTATACGCACATCGATCATCTCCAAGACAGACGGACTTTCTGACATTTTAGAGCTCGCTGTTCTTTTAAAAGAAGCCGGTATTCTCAGGCTTGCCGAATCCGTATTGGACGTCAACCTTGTTCCTTTGTTTGAAACAATCAAAGACTTACGGGCAGCTCCAAAAATCATGGACGAGCTTCTTTCGTTGCCGTTTTACCGCACTCTGCTCAAAAGCCGAGGTGACGTACAGGAAGTGATGGTCGGCTACTCTGATTCCAACAAAGACGGCGGATATATCACATCACGTTACGAACTCTACCGTGCCGAAGTCGGCCTTGTAAAAGTGCTGACCAAACACGGCGTGAAGCTCAGGTTGTTTCATGGACGAGGCGGATCTGTCGGGCGCGGAGGCGGGCCTAGCTATCAGGCAATTATGGCACAGCCAAAGGGTGCTGTGCAGGGGCAGATACGCCTCACCGAACAAGGGGAAGTAATCGCCGCCAAGTACGGCAACAAGGAAGCCGGCAGACGCAACCTTGAAGTAATTGTCGCAGCTACTCTTGCCGCAACAGCAGACCCTTCAGGAGCCGAACCGCCGGAAGCTCGTTTCCTCGAAGCGTTAGGTGAACTTTCCGATTTCGCCTTTGCGGAATATCGTTCGCTTGTGTACGAGACAGAAGGATTTGAAGATTACTTCTGGCAATCTACGGTAATTTCCGAAATTGCTTCGTTAAACATCGGCTCACGTCCGGCTTCACGCACCAAAAGCCGCAGTATCGAAGATCTTCGGGCAATCCCTTGGGTATTCTCGTGGTCGCAATGCCGTGTAATGCTGCCCGGATGGTACGGGTTCGCTGCCGCAGTAGAAAAATTTTTGGCAAAACACGGAGAGGAGCAAGGTATGACTTTGCTTCAATCGATGTTTAAGGATTGGTCTGTGTTCGCTACCCTGCTCTCTAACATGGAAATGGTTTTGGCAAAAACCGACATGAACATCGCCGCTCACTACTCTAACCTTGTAGAAGACGAAGCTCTGCGTAATTCGATCTTCCCGCGAATCGTGGCGGAATACGAAAAAGCGTGTAAGTATCTGTTGAAAATCCTTGGGCAAGAAGCGCTGCTCGACCGCAATGCCGTTCTTCGCCGGGTTATTGTCAACCGCTTTCCGTATCTCGACCCGCTCAACCATGTTCAGGTTGAAATGCTGCGCCGTTACCGTGAGCAAATCCAGGACGACAACAGCCCCGAAGAAGTGTGCGAGCGTATTCGCAGAGGAGTACTCACTTCCATCAACGGAATTGCGGCGGTGCTACGCAACAGCGGATGATATGGATTTGTTCGGCAACTGCGAACCTTCGGTTCGGATTGGTTGCCGAACAACTCTAATTAATCTTGTCTTGGTAGCTTTCGATGTATCGGCAGAGGTTTTCCAGTCCGCCTTCATCATTGATTAAATTCTTCATTGAAAGGGCTTTTTCTTTGTAAGAGGAGTTGGTCACAAGGTCTTGTATTTTTTTCTCAAGCTGTTTTTTTGATACTCCCCTGATTTTTACACTGCCGGGGCCAAGACCCAATTTTTTAATTCGGTCTCCCCAGTAAAACTGATCCAGAATTATCGGGGTGATCATTTGAGGTCTGCCGGATCGGGCGGCGCTGTGGGTAGTCCCTACTCCGCCATGATGAATAATTGCGTCGCAATGAGGAAAAATAAGATAATGCGGAATAACCTTATCCATGCGAAAAAAATTGTCACGATTCTTTAGCTGAGATCCAGCATTCCACCAGCCGGCACTTAACAATAGTTTGTAGTTTTGTTCCGTGCAAATGTCAAACAAAAGACCGGCAAACCTGTCACGCTGCGCCGCATTACAGCTTCCCAGAGAAAAATAGATTGTAGGCCGGTTATCCTTTTTAATAAAACTTATAACTTCTTCCAGGTCTTCTTTGTTGTAAGGAAGCTCATCGTTAAAACAATAACCGCCAATATCCCAATTATAATTCCAATTATCATCAACATTACCAAGGTATCTGCTGTACATCAAAAAATTGTCAGAATTAGCCGGGGCGTGCTGAGCCTGACATTTTATCGGCGGCATACCTAATGTTTTGCGGTTTTTGTTGAGGCTTTTTTTTGCCATAAGGTTTAGGCCGTTATTCAATAAAGCCCAGAGAAAAGCAGGAGTGAATATCGGGTGCGGTTTTGGCCAGGGAAAAACCGGCGGCGGTATGGTACGACCGGGAATAAAAGGGCCGTACGCAGTGCGAATACAGGGCTTTTTGCAGTATTCCGCAATACTGGGAGCGGCAAATTCTGTGTTAGTCGAAATCAATATGTCATGTTCAGCCATCAGAGGGATAAGCTCCTTAAACTGACTGTCAATGACCCGCCTTGTCCATTCCAGAAGATTTTTTGTATCTGGAGTTACTTCAACCATGCCTTTAATATCATCAGACGCCTGAAGCACATAGGTAACACCTGAATCTTTTGCCTGTTTCTCAAAAAGACACGGCAGGCTGAGTGTGACACAGTGGCCCCGTGTTTTTAATTCTGCCGCCAGCCGAAGAAACGGATAAACGTCACCTTGAGAACCTCTTGTAACGAGCAATAATTTCATTTTAATGCCGTTCCCTCGGCTGAGGCAGCTCCAAGCCCGATCCGCTCAAGTTTGTCAATGTCCAATTTATATTTTATTTCCAATTGCCTCAGCGTATCTTTATCGATATTGATATTTTTATCGATACTGAGCGGATATTGTTTGGAAAGCTTTTTTGTTTCTTTGTTGGCCTTTATCAGCATGGAGATCATTTTTCCGGGATTAAAAGTAATTGATGTCATCATCCAGCAGCCATGCGTACACCAGCAGTTTGCCTTGTATCCATGACCAATTGCGGCAACTTCAAGCTTCATCGCCTCGCTTGTCATAATTGCTTTTGCGTCACAGTTATAATCTTTGATATGACCGACAGGCTCCCGCATTTCGCAGGCACGAAAACGTCCGTCATAATCTATAACCAAAGTAGTTTCTCCTGCGGTGCAATCCATATTCCAACTGGTAGGTTTTTCGATATTTTTTGCCCGCAGATTATACATGGCACGCATAAGCCCCACATAAAAAAACTTGGTAATGCCTCGTCCAATAAAATTCATCCCAGCACCTATTCGTTTTGCGTATAACAAATAATAAGGAGCGATTCTGTCTTGAATGGCTGTCAGAGATTTTTCTGTAAGTATTTTTACGCCGCTTTCTCTGGTATTTCCCCGTGCAGCTTCGATAGTGTGGGTGGAAACATTAAAGCGTCCATATACCCAGCACATAAAATCAACTATTTCATCCACGTTGTACTTTGTGATGATCGTAGCAATGTTTTTGATTATATGACCGTCATCCCCAAAATGGTCGTCAAGTTTTTTCAACGTTTGCGCAGTTTTGTAAAAACTTTCCACGCCTCGCTGGGTATCGTGGGTTTGGCCAAATCCGTCAAGAGAAACACTGATCGTTAAATTACAGTCCGGGCAGCTTTTTCGCAAGCGGGTAATCCATTCGATTAAACGTTCTGTTTGCATTCCATTGGTCGGAAGATTGATGTCTGTTACGCCATTATTTTTATGGAACATCTCCAGAATTTCCGGAAGGTCTTCCCGCAAAGTAGGTTCGCCGCCAGACAGTAAAAGCCGCTTAAAATTTCCGGCGCTTTGAGAAAACTTTTGTATATCTTCAAAAGAATTATCGGCAGCCTTCTGTTCCATGTCATTGGCATAAAAACACATTGCACATTTCTGGTTGCATTTCCCCGTGGTAAATAGAATTACCGTCTCCAGTTCACGTTTTGAACTTATAGCATTAAAAGAACTTCCTTTACGTTTTGATTTCATTTCCCCTGTCTCCTTTATACGATATTGTATATCGTATATTAGTATAATATTGAATAGTTGAAAAGCCCCAAAAATTACGGTATTATACAAATATGAATCGCTGGTACAAACATGGTAAAATGCTTTTAGACGAGATTGCGCACTCCCGGCCACAGCCGAGTGAAGCTTATGTATGGTTTGCAGGTCAACATGGGTTTATTATAAAGCTAAACGAAAAAATTTTTTATATTGACGTGATTCTCAATGATTTGACAGATAATGACGGCAAAAGTATTCGTGTTTATCCGCCGCCTTTTGAAGCAAATGCGGTACAGCATATTGATTATGTACTTTGCACCCACAACCATATCGATCACCTAAACCTTGATACTCTATTGCCTTTGGCGTCGGCAAACCCTCAAGCCCGTTTTGTGGTTCCTGCCCCATGCAAACATCTTCTTGCAGAAGCCGGAATTTCAAAAGAACGCATTTTGTCCGCCAGAGCGGGATGTTCTCTTGTTGAGGGCGATGTTACAATAATTCCTGTGCCTGCCGTTCACACACCCCTTATGCAGGAAGAAGGCGAAAAAGACAAAAACAATGATTATACGGCTCTTGGTTATGTAATTAAAAGCGATAAAATTTCCATTTATCATTCCGGAGATACATGGGTTACACAGTCTCTGATCTTGGCGCTCAAAGACCTTGGGCCGATAGATATTGCGATGCTCCCGATTAATGGTACTGACTGGAAACGAACCGCTGAAGGCTGCATAGGCAACATGAACCCTTTAGACGCTGTGAAGCTGACTCAATCGCTGCCTGTCAATATGACAATCCCTGCCCATTACGATTTGATTGCCCATAACAGCGAAAATCCCGCACGGTTTGCTGATTTAATGTATACCCGCTGCCCCGAAAAACGTTTCCATATTTTTGCCCCCGGAGAATGTTTTATTTACCGGCATTAAACGGGCAGACATCTCGCCGCTTTTTATCGTGCGTTAGGCGAAATGCAGACCCTGTGATATTTTTTAAGTTATAGTCCTTTAATTTTACTTATTGTACAAGGAATTGAATAATTCCTTGTACAATAAGTATTTACAATCGGAAATAGTCAATTAATAAAATTAATTGACTATATCTCAAGCGGAGGCTCGTTCGTAATGAAAATATTTAAGGCTGCTTAATGATATTCCAGATTAAACCGAATTTATCAGCGGCCATAGCGTAATATTCAGCAAAAAATGTCTGCTGTGGCGGCATATGCGGATTAGGGTCAATGTTTAATGCGCCAAACAGGCGTTCTACTTCCGCGCGTTCCGTTACGTTGACGGTTAAAACAATGTTGTTGCCGGCATTATACGGCATACCGTCAGGCGTATCAGAAAACATAACCGTTGAGCCGCTTATATTTAAGCTGGCATACATGATTTTATTTTTGTCGGATTCCGATGCGACATACCCGTCAGAGGCTGGCGCATCACTGAAAGTCATAAGCCCCTCTATATTGGACTTAAACACACCTGAATAAAAATCAAGCGCTTCCCGACAGTTGCCATTGAAAGTGAGAAAAACATCTAGTGCCATTTTGAACACTCCTTCTTCTTTAGATTATAGCAACTATAGCAATAACTAACAAAAAAAGCAATTACTGTCAGA
>WQWD01000118.1 GCA_009785545.1 Treponema sp.
GCTGTGACGCTCATTCTTCGCATTTTCTTTCGAAGTCAGATGAAAATACTCTGAAAAAACTGGACATAAATATTACTTGTTCTCCCGAATTTCCATCTGATGATTTGTATTATGAGTAAGAGCGAATATGTGTAAGTGTCCAGCTTGTTTAATAATTATTAAGAATTTCGTTTAAAATCTCGTTTGTTGATAAGTCAATTTGAGTTTTAATTTGGGCTTTAATTTGATTTTTCATAGAGTTCGGAATACGAGGAAATAGATTTTCAGTTTCAAAATTAACATCATTATCTTTTTGGTTTTTGAAAAAATGATATGGTTCTATCCTTAGTACAATTGCCATTTTTTCTATCATTTCCATAGAAGGAAATTTTCTTCCTGTTTCAATTTGCCCTATGTAACTGGGAGCCGTATCACAATATTCAGCCAATTTCATCTGGGAGAATCCTTCCATTTTGCGAAACTTCTTTAAATTTTGTATAAAAATTTGTTTTAATGTCATTTTATCCAAGCTAATAGGTAAAAATAAAAGCCTGCAATTATCTATAGGCTAAAAATATATATTGACATAATATTAGCTAATGGCTACAATATAATAAGGTATGATTTTTATATTTGACGAACAATTTACGAATTTATGCACAAAAAACACCAGTTTTTAACAAAATGAGGAGAAGTTTTATGAAAGCTAAACTGAAATTGGGATGGCTTATTGTATTCCTGTTTGTAGGAATAAGTGCAGTAAGCGGACAAGACCTAATCTTTTTAAGAAATGGAGACTTAATTGAAGGCAGAGTGGTAGAAATATCTTCCACAGAAATCCGTTATCGCCGAATCGATTTTTTAGATGGGCCTGTTTTTGTAATCTCTGTAGCTGATATTCTTACAATAAGATTTGAAGATGGTATTGTCCAAATTTTTAACGAAGCCCCAATTGCCGAACAACCTCGAACGCAAACATCAAGAAGAGCAGATAGGGCGGCAGATCGAGACAGATTATTTTCTGCAGGTCTTGAAGCCGGACTTAGGGAAAATTTTTGGGGTGGACACTCTCTTTACCTCAGACCAGTGTTTACTTATCAAAATGATATAGAAAATACATCATTTCATGTGGAATTTGGCATTCCTATGTCTGAAGGCATAGGCATAGACTTTATACTTGGGGGATCATATAACTTCGCTCTCTCAAATGCAGGAAATTTGCGCTTAATCTTGGAGAGCCAAACTGGTATGCATATTGGTTCGTGGGACTCAATTTTGTTCACCCCTGCAATAAGAGGAGGCACAATACTTGGTAGCTGGTTATTTGGCGATATTGTGAGCTGGCTGGTTCCGGGCGTTAGGTATACCCACGAATTAAGTAGGCTGTCATTCTTTGGGCAGCTTGATATTCCATTCGTATTGTTCAGCGATGGAGAGATTGGCGCTTTTGATATTACCCATCTCGACTTAATTTTCGGAGTTAGAAGTGAATTAGGCTTTGGGTTCGATATTGAATTAATTAACTGGCTTAATCGACCAGAACAGTGGAGAAGTGGTTTCTTTCAATTTCTTACGTTAACTCCTTTCTTTGATACTGGTCGCATATACGGGGAAGTAGCTCTTAGGATACCTGTTTTTGAAGACGGTGTCGATATAATTGGAATGACATTCACGCCTGAAATACGTTTCATTTTTAATGTTTTTCAAGCTTTTTTGAATTTCGAAATGAGCCGCATTGGGGCAGAGTTTGGAGAAACAGGAACAGCTATAGGCATGGGACTTAAGTTCCGTTTTTAATAAGGAGATTTTATGAAAAATGCACAAAAAATAATAGGGTTAATTTTATTTTTATTTATAGGAATAAGCGTAGCAGCTGCCCAAGATTTGATTGTTATGAGAAATGGAAACATAATTGAAGCCAGAGTAACCGAAATATCATCTGCGGAAATTCGCTATCGGCGCATCGATTTTTTAGATGGTCCCGTTTTTGTAATCTCTGCAGCCAATGTTCATTCAATAAGGTTTGAGAACGGCACTCACCAGGTTTTCAATCAAGCCCCTCCCGCTGGACAGCCACAGGCACAAACGGCAAGAGCTGTAGATACAGCAATTGATCCTGATAGATTTGTTTTTGGTTTTAATCTCAATGCAGGTGGATTGATAGCTTCTGGACTTGGCGGCGGCGCTTCACTGAATTTTGATCTTGGTAGAGGTAACTTTAATAGTTCAATAAATCTTATTTTCCCTACTTTGGGTGGCTTTGGCGGTCTTGCTACATTTAATTATTTTTGGCATACCAGACTTGGAGGCGGCTTTCTTGGTGGTGGTTTAGTGTTTGTGCTTAACGATTGGAGTGACCATTTTGCAATTGGCTTAAATGGCGGCTATAGATTCGTAACGAGGGTAGGCGTATACTTCAATGCAGGTATCTTTTTAGGTTATGACTTTTTGGGTGAGAATCCGATTTATTTCTTGCCAAACTTATCTGTTGGTTGGACAATGAGATAAACAGGCGGTTATTCAGAGTGAGTCAGAAAACATAATATATATTGTATAAGCTCAGGTGTGCTGCGTACGCTTGATTTATTGTAAAAATACCGATAATATCTCAACAAGGCGTATGGTGAGAGTGCCAATATTATGAGTAAGAGCAACGCAATGATTAAAATAATCGCTTACAAAGCAGGTAACGCTCCAAGCGTATTAAATGCAATTTTGCATCTTGGAAAGCAGGCGGAATTTGCGCATAATGCATCAGGCTTGGAGAATGCCTCACATATTATCCTGCCGGGAGTAGGCAGCGCAAAAGCTACAATGGATTCTCTGCGTGAAATGGATTTGCTGTCAATTTTGGAAAAAAAAGTTTTACATGAAAAAGTGCCGTTTTTGGGAATCTGCGTTGGTATGCAAATTCTTTTTGAACACAGCGAAGAAGATAACACAGGCGGCATTGACACTTGTTGTCTTGGCTGGCTGAAAGGGCAAGTTGTAAAATTCGATACAAAAAAAGTAAGAGTTCCGCAAATGGGCTGGAATAAAGTTTGGGACGATTGCTATTATTTTGTTAATTCCTATTACGCCAAGCCTGAAAACTCGTGTGATATTTGGGGAACAGCCGATTACAACGGCACATTTGCGGCGGCAGTCCGCAGGGAAAACATTTTTGGCACACAGTTTCATGTTGAAAAAAGCGGAGAAGCAGGGCTTATCTTATTAAACAGTTTTTTAAAGGGCGCTATATGTTAACAAAAAGACTTGTAGCTTGTTTTGATATAATAAACGGCAGAGTTACAAAAGCCATACAGTTTCAGGATAACATCGACGTTGCCCCTGCCGAAGAATTAGCCGAAGCCATGTATAATTTGCAAATTGATGAATTGATTTTTTACGATATTACGGCAAGCAGTGAAAAACGTAAAATCGATATTCCGACAATAAAAAAAGTTGCAGGCAAAGTTTTTATTCCATTTACAGTCGGCGGCGGAATAAAAACTTTGGATGATATGTATGAAGCGTTAAAAGCCGGCGCGGAAAAAATCAGCATTGATTCGATGGCGGTGAGAAACCCGCAGCTTATTGCTGACGGCGCAAAAGCGTTTGGTTCGCAATGCGTGGTTTTATCAACTCAGGTAAAAAAAACAGACAGCCAGCCCAGTGGTTACGAAGTGTACATTGACGGAGCCAGACTTGCAACAGGCATTGACGCAATCGAATGGATCAAACAAGGGCAGGAACTGGGAGCCGGAGAAATCTGCCTGAACAGTATCGACAATGACGGAACACTAAAAGGTTATGATCTTGAGTTGATGTTACTGGCAGAATCGGCGGTTTCTGTTCCGCTAATCGCTTCCGGCGGAGCGGGAAAACCCGAACA
The DNA here is from genome assembly GCA_009785545.1 of Treponema sp. Lineage (GTDB taxonomy): Bacteria > Spirochaetota > Spirochaetia > Treponematales > Breznakiellaceae > WQXQ01. The sequence continues at coordinate 3,854 of WQWD01000118.1, forward strand.
CCTTGTTGACCTGTTCTCAAAAACAGAAGCGCAGGCGGCGATCATAAGCAGTATGTTATACTCGCCAAGATTGGAAAAAAACTATTCAGTTCTTGAACTCAAGGAATGTTTAACACAAAACAATGTAAATGTGCGCCCTGTAAAGGTATACTAAAAGTGATTGTTATAACTCCATCAGGTACAATTTCCTCGTTTAATTTGTATCCATGATGTAAGAAAAGTTGTTTTAAAGGAAGGATACATGATGAAACTACGAAAATTTTCGATACATATTTTTGCTTTTTGCATATTTGGAATGATTTTTTTCCCTGCTTTTGGGGTAAGAGAGGGGCAGCAAGGCAATCAGCCGCAGGCGAACAGGGTTAATTTTCGCTCTCCTACGGAAGCTTACTATGCAGGCCATATTGAAAGTGCGGTGCGATTGCTTTCCAGATCAAATATTAGACCGCCGCAAATGTTCCAGCTTGTGGCATTGTATTGGGAATTGGGAGAAAATTCCAGAGCGGCAAATCTTCTGGAAAGGTTTGCGGCAGATTCGAGGATGCCTGTAATTGAAAATGACGAAGTACGGCGAGAATTGTTTATTACCCATGTCCTTATGGGTAATTATGAGCAAGCGGCTGTTATGCGCCACTCTATGGAATCAGTTATTCAGAGAATGGATAACCGCCAAAGAGCGGAGTTTTATTTTCACAATGCGCTGGTTTATCACGAGCAAGGCAACCTTGCAAATGCCGAGGAGTTTTACAGGCGCAGCCTCGACCTTTACAGATGGAGAGCTTTGGCTTGGTACAGATTGGGCACAATTATACAAGACAGAGAGCCGGCAGAGGCAGAAACCGCTTTTAGAACGGCTTGGAATCAAGACAGAGCTTTTAATTCAGCACTGTTTCCTTTGGCGCGTCTTTTAGTAAACCGAGGAGAATGGGAGCAAGCTCGCAATTTCCTCGCAACCGCCAATGCACGGTTTCCGAATGATCCGGAAATAAACGCAAAACTGGCAATGGTTTTGCAGAATGTCGAGGCAGCCGATGACAGCGGCTTGATACGTCGTCAGATTACCGCAATCCCGCCTGTAGTCAGATCGGCTCCGATTACACCTAACGAGGGAGTAATGCGTATCGGTCTTGCCGAAAATCGCAGATTAATTTCTGTAAGGGCAGGAGGCGATTTTGTTATACGAAACGCAGTAACTGCGGAAGTGTTATACACCGGCAGTGCGAGGGAACAATTTTGGGTTGAGTGGACAGGTCTTGACACACTTGTCATTACAGGCGCAAATAACAGAGTTCTGCTTAACAGCTCAACTCCTGTAATATACGAACTTCTCAGTAGTCAAAATACTTCTATTGTTGCAGGAGTGTTAGGCGGATCACCCGGTGTTAACAGGACTTATCGAGGCGCTTTGGAATTTCGTCCCGGTCGCACAGGTTTTACTGTAGTAAACATAGTCAACATGGGCGATTATCTTTACGGCGTTGTTCCTGCGGAAATGCCTGCAAGCTGGCCAATGGCAGCCTTGCACGCTCAGGCTATTGCTGCCCGCTCTTACGCCATAGCTTACCGAGGCACTTTTGCTGAAAGAGGTTTTGACATTTGGGGTGACGCTCGTTCCCAAGCTTACAACGGGGTAGGAATTGAACACGCAAGAACAACCGCTGCGGTAGATGCCACTATGGGGATTGTCTTGGTAGGAGAAAGCAACGAGACGCTTGCCGCATATTATTCCGCTAACCACGGCGGGCACAGCGAAGATTCCTTATTTTTGTGGGGAACACAAACGTATATGCAAGCGGTCAATGACAGGCTTCTCCCTCCGCGAAATTCCCCTCTTCCTCCTGACGAGCTGTTCCGTTGGCTCAGAGATAATCCGTCAACTTATTCTAATGTTCCCGGCTTTTTCTTTGCCAATACTTATCGTTGGGAAAGATGGATAAGCCCCGACGAAATTCGCCGCCGCTTAATCGTGGACAGGCGAGTAGGGCAGGATCCCGGAGAGATTCAGCGGATTGTTACCAGAGGTCGAGGCATATCCGGCAGAATTGTAGAACTCGAAGTACAAGGCAGCGAAAGAATCGTACGTGTAAGAGGAGACGCAATATGGTTTAACATGGGAGGTTTGCGCTCAAGCCTTTTTTCTATCCGCCACAAAATGTCCGCCGACGGCAGGCTTCAATATTTGGTCTTTCGAGGAGCGGGTTATGGTCACGGTATAGGATTGGATCAGCACGCCGCCGCAGGAAAAGCCAGCCGTGGAATGAGTGCTGAAGAAATTCTTCTCCACTTTTACCCAAGAGCGACACTGCGGCAGGTGATGGAATCAGATATTCAGCCATGATTACTACAAGCTTTCTTTTAAAAGAAATTTGTCAAGCGAGATTGCAATGATACCATCATCAATAAAGTCAGATGCGAATCGATCCATATTAACAACGTATTTGGGATAATTATCGGTAATTGTTTTAAGTGGAGTGAATTCTCGCTTGATAACATCTTTTGTTGTGAATTCTGTGCAAACTTGAATGTAGAGTTTTTCCTTTGCGTTTTGTTTCTCAGCAACAAAATCTACTTCTTTATCGCCAATACGCCCAACATAGGTTTCATATCCGCGGCGCTGCAAATCATGAAAGACAATGTTTTCAAGAATTCCCTGTATCTTGTCCGGGCGAATACCGCGAACAGAATATTGCAAACTGTGGTCTCCAAGATAATATTTTCCGTTGCTGTCAAGAAGCTGTTTTCCTTTTATATCGTAAGGAGCCGCACGCTTAATGATAAATGATTCCTCAAGGTGGCTAACATAAGCTGCAACAGTTTCAGGATCAACCTTACGCCCGCCAGTTCTTAATATGGAAGTTATGTTTTTAAAAGAAGTAATGTTACCGACATTATCAAATAAAAATGCCACAATCCTGTTGAGCAAGTCATTATTGCGGATGTTGTGTCTATTAACAACATCTTTATACAAGGCAGTATTAAAAATATCCTGCACAATTTTTTGCGCATTGTTAAGCGAATAAGGCAGCGTTGAAATTGCCGGAAATCCGCCAAAGTTGATATACTCTTGCACAGTTGCTTTAGGCAAATCACTTTGTTCGCGAAAAGACAAAAACTCAGGGTAGGACAAAGTATGCATTTTAAAAGTCAAACATCTGCCCCCAAGCAAAGTTGATAATTCTCCGGCAAGAAGCCTGGAATTAGAACCTGTAATATAAATGTCAGTGTTTTTAAGCCGCAAGCCGTTGATAACTTTCTCCCAGCCGTCAATCATTTGCACTTCATCAAGGAAGAGATAATAATATTTCTTTTTACTCGTTATCCTGGATGTAATATAATCCGCAAGTTTAAGATGATCAGTTATATGTAAAGTTGAGAGTTCTTCAAAGTTAATGAAAATTGTATCTGAATCAGGAACATCGCGAGAAAGGATTTCCGACTGAATCATTTTTAAGAACTCGGACTTGCCGCTACGGCGAAGACCTGTTATAACCTTGATAAAAGGCTTGCCAATGAAATCCTTAACTTGATCAAGGTAGTCATGGCGTGAAATCGTAATA
>WQWD01000119.1 GCA_009785545.1 Treponema sp.
ATCTCCCCCTTTTTCTCGCTTGCATAAATTCCCCCAAAAATGCTATAATACTCCAAGTATGATGTTAATTACTACTTCATTTTTACCTCCTGGTGTGACAACTTTACACTAGGACTCGACACTCTCTCTCTCTCTCTCTCTCTCTCTCTTATTATAGAAGAAACTTTGCAAATATCCCCCTCTTATTGCTTTTTTTACGGGATAGCTCCGCCTACAGGCGAGTCCAATGATAAGATTCGCACCTTTAGTGGAAACATTGAAGAAGCCAAAGATATGTAAAACTGCCCGTATGGGCTGTTAAACCAACTCGTATAGGTTGGTTATATGTCGGCGGCGACTTTAACACCGCAAGGAGATGTTTATGAAAAAAAGATTTTGGTTAGGAGTATTGGCACTCACACTGGTATTCGGATTAGTGTTCGTTAGCTGTGATGAGGCAGACGACAATGGAGGCGATGGCTTCATCGGTGGAACGCTTAATTTGAGCGGGCAAGTATGGGGTTGGGATTATGACGGCGATGACAGCTATGACTGGGTCCAATTTACAGGGGATCGAGCAACTGTTACATCCGATGTAGGCGGCAGCGGTTCAATTACTAATGGTCAGTTAAGCTTTTCTGTTGGCACGCCTTCTGTTTTGGGAAATATACAACAACAACTATTCATTGATGGCTTGGTAATGGAAGAATGGTTTAACGATTTTAGCCTTAGCCCTTCCAGTGCAAGAGGTGCTGTTATTGAAGGTCTAAGAAGTATGCCAGGCGGTGGAGCTCTTCATAATGGTTGGGCTAGTGGTAACTTTTTTGAAAGTGTAGTTTACATTTATGTTGACCGTGATGTCAGAATGACCGGTACTGGCAGAACAATAACGTTTGAGTGTAATTGCGAAGAATGGCATAGTGAGTGTAATTGCGAAGAATGGGATGGTGATTGTTATTGCGTTGGAACAACAATAACAAGAAATTTCGATCTTAATCTCACGGCAGGCTGGAATGTAATAACCGTGATAGAAGAATTGAATCCAACCGGTCGAATTGAAACACTCGAAATAACACCAGGCGCTTCTCCTCGTGCAAGATGGACATTGTGGTATAGTTGATGATGTCTCTAGAGCCTTATCTGAAAGTTTAATAGACAGTTTAGGAAGTGCAAGGTCATTGTCAAGAAGGTAGTGCCAGTCACATGGGGGCTGTCACCGCTTGGATATCGGCAGGGGGAGAGAAGAAAACCCCTGTCGGTGGTTGGATACCACCCTCTTTCTGAAAAAAGCATTGACGTACGCTATCATAATTGCTATCATTTTTTATGAGTAAACGGGATAAACTTATACAGAAAATTTTGACAGGTAAATCAGGCGTAACACCTGACGAAGCTGTGAAAGTGCTTGAAATGCTTAACTTTCGTGCATCTTCAGCAGGAGGTTCACACCTCACCTTCAGAAAACAAAATAGTCAGTCAGTTACAATTGTTCTGACACAAAACCTGTTAAAACCATACTTGGTAGAAAAATTGCAAGAAACACTAAAAAAAGAGGGGTACAATAATGGCTAAAAAAAATTTGGATTATTATTTAAACTTGCCTTACACTTATGTCATTGAATGGTCTGATGTAGATGAATGTTTTTTGGGCAGTATCGCTGAACTTGAACACAACATGACCTGCGGGCAAACGCATGAAGAAGTGTTCAGAAATCTTAAAGAAGCGCTTATTTCTTACATCACTACAAGTCTTGACAATAATTTTGAGATTCCAGAGCCTCTTAAAGTAACAGACTTTAAGGGAAGCATAACTTATCGTACCAGCAGAGAACGTCATTATAAGCTTGCGAAACAGGCAAAACTATACGGAAAAAGCATAAATGCGTTTATTGACGAGGCAATAGGGGAAAAATTACAGGCAGCAGCAAGAGGATAAATTATAAAATTGAGGCAATTGCAAAACTTCAGTTTTTGCAATTGTTCCTTTTAAAAAGGCAATTTTGTAGCCCTTTGGGCGAAAAATTGCAGAGCCTCTGCAAAACTAACCGAGTTTTGCAAGAGGCTCACCTTACTCTTTCTCCGCCTTATCAACCAGCGTGGAAAGATCACTGCCGCCCTTAAACCTTAATACGTTAACCATAAAGATGTTAAGTTTGTTTACGATATTCGGCGGGAGGAGGTTGCCGTCAACCTCGACAGAGAGGATCGGGTAATTGCGCTCCCTCGCCCAAGGTGTAAACAGCCCTTCAATTACACGCCCGATTAAACAGGCAAACGGCCCGATGTTCACGATGCCGGAATACCCGGCGTCCATCGCCGCTGCGGCGGAGCCTGTGGAAACGGCAATTTCTGAGTTGAGTTCAAGGTTGATAAAATGCTCGACAGTATACTTCATTATGTGGTGCATATCGTGCGGTGTTTCGGGGATTAAACCTGTGGGGTTAAGAATCGCTAACACTTTTTTTTCTATGTGATGTTTCCACATTTCCTCGATTTGCAGTTTTTTGAGATCCCTCGAAGGTTTGGAAAAAAGCCGCCTGCCCGGTTTGCGCAGCTTGATTAGTTTTTTAAGCGCATACTCACGGACAAAATCAAGGTAGTGAATCCACTCGCTGACCCCTGCCACTTTTACAACTATGCCGCGCTCGCTCATCAGTTCGATTAATTCACCTACGGCAAAATCATCACGGCGCACATATATTTCACCGACAATCAATACACGAGGACAATCTGTTAGTTTTCGTTTTAACGGGATTTTTTTTACATCTGCCGCAACAGCTTTTAGTTCTTTCCATAATTTTTTTGGATTATGCTCGACTGTTCGCATTACTTTGCGCCATGATTGTTCAAAATCTTTCTCGGCCTTTATCGGATCAACGGCAGTTGCCAAAAGCGAACACTGAATATCTTTCAGGTAATCAGATAACACAATGCCTTTCCACATTTCTTTGGCAAAACTCGGTCCCAGCTCTGTGTAGGAATTATCAGCAGAAAGAATAAAGACCACTACGTTTTCCAGCCGCAAATCACGGAAAAGATTTTCGTAGTAGACATAGTACTGACCTGTACGGCAAGGGCCTGTGGTAATCGGCACAAAGAGCAAGTACATCTCGTCTTTGCGGTATTTATCGCTGAAGAAAAATTCCAATGCGCTGCCCAAAACCAAATGGCTTGGAACACATTCTTTTCCTGAAGCATGAGCACGTGCAATCTGAATTGTTTTGTCAGTTGCAACTGGCAGGGCTTCGGCGTTATAACCCAAACCTCGTATCACAGCTCCAATGTATTCGGTAGAAATACTTCCCATGTTGGAAAGCAGTATTTTTGTTTTTTTGTTGCCCTTAACAGGAATTTTTTCGCCGGTGTTAATGTTGTTGATATACATATCAAAATCGCCGGAATCTTTTTTCTCGCTGACAAAACGCAAACCGTTGTCGTAACGCTCGGCTTCAAGTTCATTTTTCTTTGAGCGGTATCCATCGATAATATCGAGGAAAGCCTCGACACGAGTATCAATCCCGGCGTCTGCTGAATGTGAGTCGAGTTCCAGTACAAGGAATGGTTTTTGCCCCATCATCCATTTGATGTAATGCAAAATAAACGAATCTGGCGCACACGAAAAATTAGAAATAAAAGTAAGATAAATGTTATCTTCACTTGCAAGAAGTTTTGCCGCCTTTAAATCCTGCTGACCATAATACCAATACATATTCGGGAAAATCGTTTCATCACGGAAAGGTAAAATGTCAAACGGCACGATTGAGTAACCTCGTGTAGTAAATTTGCGGGGGATACCCATATTCGCTTCTGGCGTAAACGCATTGTAAGGCCGTCCCAAAACAGCAATCACAGGGCGATCTGCGTTACGTGCATCTTCGAGAGCCTGCACGCCCATTTTTTCTACAGCGTCAAAATAAACTAATTGTTTTGCCCAAGCGGTATCAAACGCCGCTTTTGTCTGCGCCTGATCAATTCCCAAAATCTTTGTCATCTCGCAAAACAATTCAAGGGCTTTTTCCTCGCCAAACTTAAAGCTGACAACCAGCGGCAGCCAGCGTTTTTTATCAACATCAGGGAAAGCTTTTTCCATATAATATGGAAGCGCTTGCGTTATCGGACAGAAATTTGCATGAACATCGCTCTCATAACTGGGCATATCACGGAAATGCGGCAAAAATACAAAGTCAGCGCCATTGTCCAAACAATCCTGCACAGCTCCGTGCGCAATCTCCGCCGGAAAACAATACTGCGCCTCGATCCGTGCAACTCCTTCATAAGCGACTTCGGTAGAAAGAAAAGTATTAATCCCCAACTCGTAGAAAAACCAACTGTAAAGCGGGTACAAAGTATGAACCGAAAACGCACGAGGAATACCGACAGTAAAACCCTTCAAGCCGTTTTTTGGCGGAGAGTTTTCTTTTAACAAACCCGGTGCGGCGTATTCCTCAAACAGCATTTTCTGCCGTTTCTCGACATAATCAAAAACAGGAATATCTGCGGTTTCAGCCGAAACTTGTTTCCGCATATTAGTATATTTGTTACAGCGGCCGCCGAACATATATTTTTTATTGTTTACGTTTAACACCTGAATTGAGCAGAAGTTTTCGCAAGCCTGACACGGAAAGACACGTTCATATCCGATTCCACGAACTAAGATGTCATCAATTGATACAGTTTGCCGCTGGAGCAGACCTTCTGCGTGTTTACGTTTTGCGAGTAACGCTACACCAAAACAACCCATGAGCTCAGGCGACGGCGGAACAAGTATTTCTTTGTTAAGCAGCATGGCAAAAGCCAGCGGCACTGCCGGGTTTTTGGCGACGCCGCCTTGCAGGAAAATCTTTGCGCCGATGGTACGGTTGCCGACTACACGATTAAGATAATTCGATACAATGGAGCAGACGATCCCCGCTGTGATGTTTTCACGGCCGGCTCCTTGCTGCACCGCTTTGCGAATATCGCTGTTGATAAAAGCCGAGCAGTGTTCGCCGAATTTACAGGGAGCGTTTGCGTCTAATGCAATTGGCCCAATGTCTTTGGCACTGTGGATTGAAAGATCGCCTGAGGCGGACTCTTCCAAAAAGGAGCCTGTTCCCGCAGAGCAGGCTTCGTTCATTGCGTAATCAATCGGAACGCCGTTTTTGAGCAATACATATTTTGCGTCTTGTCCGCCAATCTCAAAAATTGTTTCGACTTCTTTGTCAAAATAAGTAGTACCTATAGAGTGCGCTATAATTTCGTTATACACGCCGGAAGTTTCCAAAAACACGCCGAGTATTTCACGGCTGGAACCTGTCGTTGCAACAAGCGGAATATCAATTTTACTGCTGCCCGTATCAGAAATTATCTTTTCCTGAATAACGGCAAGACATTCTTTTATCGCTTTCACAGGATCACCGTGAGTGCGTCCGTAGTGGCTCGCTGCAATTTCGTCGGTTTCGAGATCAACAAGACAAGCTTTAGTCGTTGTAGAGCCGCCGTCAACACCTAAAATGTAACTGCGGCCGGCTTGAACTTTGCCGTCCTGTTTGTCAAAAACTTTTACTTTATCCTTAAAATCACGTAACGCTCCCAGCGTGCCAAAACGGACATCGTTCACCTTTAAAATTTTATCCGCCGAAGGCAGACGGCTGCCCGACGTTGGAGCAAGAACTGCCGCTCCAAGCGCTTCAAAAACCGGCGAGGTTTCGGGAATGATAAATTCGATTTGCGGAGCTTTCTCCCGAATAAAGCGAACAATATGCCTGTTTTGGGTGATCCCGCCTGTCAATACAACTTTGCCTTCTGTCACTTTGGCACGTTTCAAAAAGTCGATTACTTTCACCGCCATCACATCGGAGAGCGACAAGACAATATCCTCCTTCGTGGCTTCCCGTTTGTTGAGTTTGTGGGTACAATCGCTTTTCATAAACACAGAACAGCGGGTAGAAAGCGGGTGAACTTTTGCGGTGTCAGGCACTTTGTCGATGTCGTCGAGTTTCATGTCCATGCGGGCAAGCTGCTGTTTGAGGAACTCGCCCGTACCGCTTGCGCACTTGTTACCAGAAAAATTGTTGATAATCTTGCCGTCAGCATCCAGCGAATAAACGATGAGGTCTTCCCCGCCCATACTGACCACTGCGTCAGCTTTGAGCCCGAGATGTCTCAGCGCAGCCTCGACACAAAGCGGCTCCAATGTCCCGCTGACGTCAAACATAAAGCGGCCTTCGTTACCCGTTACAAGGGCGGGGATACCTTCGGTGATGTTCCCCTCAGCAAGCAGCTTGTGAACCGCCGCTCCTAAATCCCCTTCGTGGGGTGTCGAAGCTGCCCAAATCGTTTTTCCGTTATCTAAAACCGCCATTTTTAGGCTGGCTGATCCAATATTTATACCGATAGATTGCATGTTTGACATTTTAGCAAGATTTGTGTGAAGGTTCAAGACAGTGTATGCAATGAGGTGGTGGTGTATTGACAATCATCGGCAGGGGGAGAGGCGTGGCTGGCAGGGAAAAACTCTGCCGAAGAGTCCGCCTCTGAGCCCCTTTCAGGGTCTCTCGTCGGGGAGCGGCAGAGATGTTTTTCCCTGCCAGCCACGCCTCTCCCCCTGCCGGTGGTTATATACCGCCTCATTGCGTACAAGCCTGTGTAGGGGTTTTTGTTCCAATTATGTCTGTTTGTTTTTCCTGCCAGCCACGCCGCCCACACACCTGTATTATGGTTGTGCTAATTGTTTTGTTCAATTATAGTGTCAGACATAAAGTTGTGGTGACTGACACTGGGCGTGACCTTGCGGCGGCAATAAAATAGTTAAATAGTTAAAGTGTTAAAAAGCCCGAACTGCGCGCACGGCACTGAAGCCGTTCTTGGCGGGCGTCGTCCTGACTGCCACTAGCAAAAGACTGATCCCACGCGAGATGAGCGTCGAATTGCGAAGAAGACCAATACCATGATGTTCCTAAATTGCCAACTAAAGCCCTGTTTTGAAAGAGCGCATTTAATTCATCCCTGCTTGGAAGAAACCAATCGTTTAAACCATTATTACTGTAATTCCTGCACGCTAAAGCTGCAGGAGCTGTAACATCTACTGCCAGTATCAATGCTGTGTTTTGTCTGCCTGTGCCAATTGCTGTTCCTGTACCTGCAATATTAGGAGCGTTTTGCCAATCTGTTGTAGTTGACCATCGCAATGTAGTCTCCATGTTCGAAGGTGCCGCTTCAAGCCAGTGTGCTGTTTCTCCTGTGTCTGTCATAGTAAAACCGTTAGGATTGTGATAAAAGATTATACCTCCTCCGGGACCTGTGCTGCCTAAATGTCCTCGATTACTTACCGCAGCACTTGTTACACTGCCAGAATTATCAGAGCGGATTACAGTTACCGTAATGCTTGCGTCTCTATCAGCAGGCTGCAAAGTATATGAGTTAGTATCTGCCAGAGCTATCGAACCG
>WQWD01000120.1 GCA_009785545.1 Treponema sp.
TTCATACAGATTATTTTATTAAAAATAATACATTTGATGAAGAAAAATATATAAATTATATCAACATAGAAAAGGGAATAAATGGAGCCTACAGAATTAAAAAATAGAAATTCAAAGGCTGTCCGAAAAGTAACCAACTTTTCGGACAGCCCCTTTTCGTGGTTCTAAAAATTACGCTATTTGAGGATCAGGTTTCGTGTTTGCGATTTGGGCTGTGTTCGCAGCCCATTGAGTTTCCGATTACTGTTTTGCCGCAGTAGATACACTTCCCGCCGCCCTTGCCGTGAATATGCTTGCGTGTCGGTGCTTGAAGGCATCCGTTGCCGTATGCGGATTTTCCGCAATACATACATTTTCTATCGTCAGTGTTATGTTTATGTAACCCATTTGTACTTAATGGGCAGCCATGCCCGAATTTTGTTGATCCGCAATAAACACATTTTGTCATAATAGCCGCCTTAAAATTTTATATATAACAATATCGGCATTTTTCAGTAAGTTATTAACATTATTTTTTTCTTGAGAAAGCTGCGACAATTAGAATTTCCCCTGTTGACCAAAACCTTAAAAACCTCTATATATACTGATAAACCATTATTAAGGAGAAAATAGTGACTAGTTACAAAGAATTGGGTCTTGTTAATACAAAAGACCTTTTTAAAAAAGCAGTTTCCGGCGGTTATGCCATCCCGGCGTATAATTTCAACAACATGGAACAAATGCAGGCAATTATTCAGGCTTGTGTCGAAACCAAATCACCTGTAATCCTTCAAGTTTCGGCAGGAGCGCGCAAATACGCTAACCAGAATATCCTTCGCAACATGGCGCGCGGAGCTGTGGAATACGCTCGTGAATTGGGGCATGACATTCCCATCGCCTTGCACCTCGACCACGGCGATACTTTCGAGATTTGCAAAGATTGTATCGAAACCGGGTTTTCATCAATCATGATCGACGGCTCGCATCTGCCTTATGATCAAAACGTAGAACTTACACGAAAAGTTTGCGAGTTCGCCCATTCGCAAAAAGATTATGTTACAGTAGAAGGCGAACTTGGTGTTCTCGCAGGCGTTGAGGACGAAGTTTCCTCAGAACACAGTCATTATACCGAGCCATCCGAAGTAATCGATTTTGTCAGCAAAACAAAAGTTGATTCATTGGCAATTTCCATCGGGACAAGCCATGGGCGGGCAAAATTTAAACCCGAACAATGCACAGTTGACGCAAACGGTATTCTTATCCCCCCTCCCCTTCGCTTTGATATTCTCGAAGAAATCGAAAAACAAATACCGGGCTTCCCTATCGTTTTGCACGGAGCGTCTTCCGTTCCTCCTGAATATATTCAAATGATCGAAAAATTCGGCGGAAAAATGGCAGGCTCAATAGGTATTCCCGAAGACCAACTGCGCCAGGCTGCAAAAAGTGCTGTCTGCAAAATCAATATTGATTCAGACGGGCGTCTTGCAATGACGGCTGTTATTCGAAAAGTTTTTGCCGAAATACCGGAGGAGTTTGATCCGCGCAAATACTTAGGTCCTGCAAGAGATGAACTTAAAAAAATCTATATGCACAAGAATCAGAATGTATTGGGCTCCGCAGGACAAGCGTGAAAACGAACAAAACAGTAATACCTTTATTACTAACAAAAAATTTCTTTCTTGCCAAAAGAGTAACGTCAAGTTTTTTTAAAATTTGGAAAGCCGGTTTTTTTCCAAAAAAGAATTTCGGGCATGATCATTTCAAAAATCTGGGGCTGATCTACTTCAAGCCTACAGGTCAATGCAATCAACGCTGCGTTATGTGCGGGCAATACGGCGATAAAGGTATAATGAAAGGGGTTGAAGAGCAAGAAAGCAAAAAAGACCTTCCGCTTGAAACATGGAAAAAGTTTGTTGACGAAGTAGCCCCCCAAAAACCAACGGTTTATGTTTGGGGCGGCGAACCGTTCCTTTACCCCGATTTAATGCCGCTTTGTAAATACATGGTTGACAAGGGGCTTGTTGTAAGCGTAAATACAAACGGAACTTTGATGGAAAAGTACGCAGAGCAAATTGTCCGTGACAAATGGTCAACTATTTTTATCTCTCTTGATGCTTTCCGTGATGTTTATGACGAAATGCGAAGTAAAGGAACTTACGATAAAGTTATCGCAGGAATAAAAGCAATCGCCAGAGAAAAAAAGAAACAGAAAGCAAAATTCCCGGTGCTTGGAATTGTAACGGTTGTAACAAACAAAAATTATATGGATTTGGAAAATCTGTCCGAAGCTGTTCGGGAATACAACATTGATCTGCACATCTATAATTTAGGAACTTATACAAACGACAACATTGTGCAGACCCAAAGGCGCTTCATGAAGGAAAAACTTGATACCGATATTGATTGCCTTGAAGCTTACAACACGGGATACAACCTTGGCATTGACGGGCAAAAGTTGCACGGCATTTTAAGAACCATTCAGAACAAAAACTATGGGCATACTGTTTTAACAGTTCCGGCTTTAAACCCGGAAAAAACTCATACATATTACGCTGAGCTTGAAAAGCCTGTACGCAATAATTGTGTCGTTCCATGGTGTCAGGTAAATATTAATTACAACGGCGATGTCCACTTTTGCGCCGATTATTCCGATTATATTTTGGGCAACATAAAAGATCAGCCTTTAAAAGATATTGTCAACGGAGATCGGGCAAACCTTTTCAGAAAAACCATTTCGGAAAGCGAAGGCGGAATGTTCCCCGGATGTTTGCGTTGTTATCAAAATATGTTGTTTGGAAAAAAAATAAAAGGATTTTAATCAGGGCATATATTGTATGGAACAAATAATTTGGGTTTGGAATTACATGAAAGGAAGGCGGGCTATATTTATAGCCGGCCTTTTTCTTGCGGTTGTTACGTCGGGATTGCGTGTGATAAACCCGCTGCTTGGAAGAACGATAATAGATGAGGTAATAATTCCGGCAAACAGCTCCCCTCTTATCATGATTTTAGTCATAATGATGGCTGCCCATCTCCTTCGTTTGGCTTTAACCTACCTGATGGTTATAATGATGGAAATAGCCAGCACTGATGTAATGACTCGTATCAGGCGCGATATGTACGAAACTATTCAATGGCAGGATTATCGCTTTTTAGGGCTTTTTCCTACCGGCAACCTTATGACCCGAATGACGCAAGACCTTGACCGTCTGCGGCATACTGTAGCATGGGTATCTTTTCAATTTATTGGAGCTATTGCCCTTTTTTTGGCTACTTTTATTTTCTTTCTTTTTATAAACTGGCAATTGGCTTTGTGCCTTGTCGCTGTAACACCGTTTATACTTCTTATCAGTCATATATACATTAAACGTCTGCGCCCCCGCTTCTTGTTGTTAAGACAAAAACTCACTTCCCTGGGAACTGTTGTTTCGGAAAACATTAACGGTAATCGGGTGGTCAGAGCTTTTGCCAGAGAAGAATATGAACAAGAAAAGTTTGAAAAACATAACAAGGATTTTCGTGATACAAGTCTTGAGAACGCTCTTTTAGCCGCTAAATACCAACCGCTTTTAGAAACTGCCGGGCAGCTTCTTGTTGTAATAACGCTTGTAGTGGGCGGAATTTTTCTAATCAATGATTGGATGACACCGGGAGATTACATGGCGTTTTCCTCTCTTACATGGGCGCTGTCAGCTCCCATGATGATGCTCGGCCCGCTTCTCGCCGATATTGAACGTTACACTTCCGCTGGAGAAATGATCCGTGAGGTAGTCGAATCGCCAAAGGGAATTTCAGACCTTTCTGGAGCAGTGCCATTAACTCAAAGACCCTCAGGAAAAATAGAATTCAGGAATGTAAGCCTTACTATAAACGAAACTACTATTTTGGATGACTTAAATTTTACAGCGGAAGCCGGCTCCACTATCGGAATTTTTGGCAGTACAGGAGCGGGCAAAACATCACTTATTAACCTTATCGGGCGTTTTTATGAACCGGACTACGGTGCTGTGCTTTTGGACGGTGAAGACATAAGACGTTATACGCTATCTTCGCTGAGACGCCATATCGGGTTTGCCATGCAGGATGTCTTTTTATTTTCGGATTCCATAAAAGGAAATATCGCTTACGGCAACACTGAACTTGATGATGAAAGTATTCGCCGCCGTGCCATTCAGGCAGACGCAGATAATTTTATCAGCAAAATGGCTAACGGTTATGATACGCTTACCGGAGAACGAGGCGTAGGAATATCAGGAGGGCAGCGCCAGAGAATCGCCCTCGCAAGAGCTTTGGCTGTACAGCCCGCAATTTTAATATTGGATGATACAACGTCGGCTGTGGACAGTGAAACAGAACAGTATATTCAAAACCAATTGAATAACCTTGATTTTCCATGCACAAAGATCATTATAGCGCAGAGAATTTCGTCATTCAGAAAAGCAGACTTGATTCTTGTACTGGATAAAGGACGCATTATTGAACACGGCACACACTCAGAATTAATAACCGCCCGCGGATTTTATCACAATATCTGGTCACTGCAAAACAATTCAGGCGGGAGGGCGTAAATGTTCTTAAAAGAAAAACGGCGGCAAAAAACTCAAAAAGAACAAAATCGCTACGATGTTGACGAATATCTGGATGAAAAGGTTAGTCTGTTTAACATCAAACGTGTTATTGGATATTTGCTTAAGTCAAAAAAGAGTTTGATTTTTGCTTTCGCCTTTAGTGTTTTTGCTTCTGTATCGGCTCTTATAGGTCCGTTATTTATCAAACGTGCGCTTGACGAAGCCGTTCCAGACAAAGATGTGCGTTTATTGCTTTTAATGGGTGCGCTTTTAACGCTGTCAATTATCGTAAGCGTAGCGTTAAACGCCATACGCAATATACTTATAGCAAAAGCAGGGGCGGAAATTATTCACGATATTCGCGCTGATTTATTTTCGCATTTGCAAAAATTGGCTTTTAATTTTTTTGACAGCCGCCCGCACGGAAAAATATTTGTGCGTGTAGTCCCATATGTAAACAGCGTTTCTGATGCGCTTTCAAACGGAATTATCAATTTTGTCATTGAAGTATTAAATATTTTTCTGATTATTTTCTTTATGTTTCAGGTAGATCCTCATCTTACCATAGTAACAATCTTGGGGATTCCCCTATTGGTAATTTTTATCTGGCTAATCAAGCCGGCACAGCGCCGCGCGTGGCAGGCTGTTTCCAATAAAGGAGCGAACTTAAACGCTTATGTTCAGGAATCAATTGACGGAGTAAAAGTAACTCAAGGTTTTGACAGGCAGGAAAAAAACTTGAACATCATGAACAGCCTTACAGATGAACGTAATCACTCATGGATGAAGGCGATTTATATTTCCAATACAGTGTGGTTCTCTACAGAAACTTTAAGCCAGCTTGTTTGGTCATTTATTTTTATCATGGGAGTATTCTGGATGAATCCTATGGCAAGTTTTGGAGTGCTGCTTGTTATGGGAAATTATTCATGGCGTTTTTGGCAGCCGATTATAAACCTTGCCAATATTTATAACACTTTTATCACGGCAATGGCGTACCTTGACAGAATTTTCGATACAATCGCTGAACCCGTAACAATTAAAGATATTCCTGACGCTGTTGAATTTCCTTTTGTACGCGGACACGTTGAATTTAAAGACGTAAGTTTTAGTTATGACGGCAAACAAAAAGTTCTTAAAAGCGTAAATTTCAGCGGTCACCCCGGAGAAAGTATAGCTATTGTAGGCCCAACCGGAGCCGGAAAAACAACCATCGTTAATCTTCTTTCCCGTTTTTATAATATAGAAGAAGGGCAGGTCTTAATTGACGGACAGGATATAATGAAAGTTACTTTGAGTTCTCTTCGAAGCCAGATGGGAATAATGCTTCAGGACAGTTTTCTTTTTACAGGAACTATAGCCGAAAATATCCGTTACGGGAAACTTGACGCTACAGACGAAGAAATCAGGGCAGCCGCCGAACTTATCGGCGCTCACCTTTTTATAGAAAAATTACCTTTAGGTTACGATACACAAATCACGGAAAGAGGCGGCGTAATATCTTCAGGAGAAAAACAATTATTGGCGTTCACCCGCACGCTCATTTCAAACCCCCGCATTTTAATTCTTGATGAAGCTACAAGTTGCATTGATACCGGAACGGAAAAGCTCGTTCAGGAAGGTATTCAAACACTGATGAAAGGACGCACATCTTTTATAATTGCCCACCGTCTTTCCACAATAAAAAACTGCGACCGAATATTCTTTATTTCCGACGGAAAAATCACCGAAAACGGCACACATGATGAATTGATGGCAATGAAGGGCCGGTATTATGATTTATGTTTGGCACAGAATGAGTAGCCTTCCGTTCATAAACTTCGTAAAATCCTTTCCGCTTCTGTTCTATTTGAAAAATTCGGGTTGCGGCTGATCAAATCCTGAAAAAGCGGTCTTGCTTCGTCATTTCGTCCCAACTTAAACAATGTTTGCCCCAATTCAAATATAGCGTCCCAATTGTTTGGCGCATGGCGAAGAGCTGTCCTGTAAGAACTTTGCGCCCTTTCCAAATCACCGGCTCCGGCATAAGTGCGGGCAAGGTTAAAATGAACCGTAGGATCATTCGGTCTTGCAGCTGCCGCACGTTCGTAATGAATAATGCTGCTTGTCCAATTTTCCAATCTTGCGAAAACAGCGCCTAAATTATTGTTAACTTCAAAGTTGTTAGGTGCAACTGCCAAAGCCTGATTAAGAAAAACCAGCGCTTCTGAATAATTTCCGGTTGACAAAAATAAACTGCCAAGGTTGATTCTTGGACTAATATATCCAACATCAAGAGAAGCTGCACCTCTGTATGCGGCAATAGCAAGATCTGACGCACCGGAATTTTCAAGGGCAAGTCCCAATGTAAACATAAAAACTGCGTTAGAGGGAGCAGCGTCTACCGCAAGACGGGCAAAATTAACAGCTTCGTTATTCCTTCCAAGTTCTAAATTAACAATCGCCAAGTTATGTTTTACCTGAGCGTCATTCGGATTTATCTGAAGTGCTCTTGTGAATAATCTTTCCGCTTCGGCAAAGTTTCCTGCTTGAGTATTAGCAGACGCTAAATCAAACAACACACTAAAGTCATTGGGGAGATGCTGTAAAGCTCTTCCAAGCGAATCGATAGCGCCTCTTGTGTCGCCCCGAGCTAACAAAATTCTTCCTATTTCGCGGTGCGCTACACCATAATCGGCTCTGATTGCGACTGCCTGCCTGAATGAAGCAAGAGCATCATCAGGGCGATTTAAAGCACGAAATGTTTGCCCCAAATTAAACCAGGACGGCTCAAAGTTTGGATTTATTCTTGTAGCGTTCTGAAACGAATCTCAAGCTTCGGCAAAACGCCTTAAAGAA
>WQWD01000121.1 GCA_009785545.1 Treponema sp.
AATTCTTCCATGTCTATCATGACCATGCAAAGCTGTTTGCTTTTTCGTCCCATCATTGGCTTTACCTCCGGGGATATTATAACACCTTTTCCTTTAATATTACTTACTTTGTCAACACGTCCCGGCAATACCGCCATCACTGCCGCAATCGGCACTCAAACCGTAACTGTTGTTGACGTGGTAGGCAGAATGGGGACATTTACTATTCACATCGGAGAAGCCCGCAGTCTGAAAGTTGTGTCGGCTAGTGGTGACCACTCTGTAGCGATAAGATTCGACGGTACCCTTTGGGCTTGGGGGTGGAATCATTGGGGACAGCTTGGAGACGGTACGACAACAAATCGCCACACCCCTGTGCAGATTGGCAGTGAAAGTAATTGGGCAACAGTATCTGCCGGAGGTATGTACACCGTTGCAGTTAGAACGGACGGCACTCTTTGGGCTTGGGGGCTCAATAGCGGTCGATTTGGAGACGGCACGACAACGAGTCGCAATAGTCCAGTGCAAATCGGCACCGAAAATAATTGGGCTTCTGTTTCCGCTGGTGGCCACACTGTAGCTGTTAGAACAGACGGCACTCTCTGGGCTTGGGGGCATAACTGGGGCGGTCAGCTTGGAGACGGCACGTCAACAAATCGCCACAGCCCTGTGCAGATTGGCAGTGAAAATAATTGGGCTTCTGTTTCCGCTAGCTATTACCACACCGCAGCAGTTAGAACTGACGGCACTCTCTGGGCTTGGGGGAATAATAACCTCGGTCAACTTGGAGACAGCACGACAACAAATCGCCACAGCCCCGTGCAAATCGGCACCGAAAGCAATTGGGCTTCTGTTTCCGCTGGTAGGTTCAACACTTCTGCAGTTACAGCCGATGGCACTCTCTGGGCTTGGGGGAATGTCGGTCAACTTGGCACCGAAAACAATTGGGCTTCTGTTTCTGCTGGTGGTAGCCATACTATAGCTGTTAAAACAGACGGCACTCTTTGGGCTTGGGGAAGTAACTGGGGCGGTCAGCTTGGCGACGGCACTACTTCGCACCGCGGCAGCCCAGTGCAAATTGGTACCGAAAATAATTGGGTTTCCGTTTCTGCCGGTAGCACCCATACTCTTGCAGTTACAGCCGATGGCACTCTCTGGGCTTGGGGGGTAAATGAGTTCGGTCAACTTGGAGACGGCAAGGCAAGCAGAACCTCACCGGTACAAATAAGTACCGAAAACACTTGGGTTTCCATCTCCGCAAGCTCAGAGCATACCGCTGCCGTTAGAATAGACGGCACTCTCTGGGCTTGGGGATGGAATCGCTCGGGACAGCTTGGCGACGGCACTACAGCAGGGCGCAACAGCCCTGTACAAATCGGCACCGAAAGCAATTGGGCTTCCGTTTCCTCTGGCAATTTACACACCGTAGCAATTAGAACTGACGGCACTCTCTGGGCTTGGGGACAAAATAGCCAAGGTCAGCTTGGAGACGGCACGACAACGAGTCGCAATAGTCCCGTGCAGATTGGCACAGAAAATAATTGGGCTTCTGTTTCCGCAGGTTGGGGACATACTTCTGCGACTAGAACCGATGGCACTCTCTGGGCTTGGGGAAATGGTCAGCTTGGAGACGGCACTACAACACAACGCAACAGTCCTGTGCAGATCGGTACCGAAAACAATTGGGCTTCTGTTTCCGCTGGCATGGGGCACACCGTAGCAGTTAGAACTGACGGCACTCTTTGGGCTTGGGGGAATAATAGTTCGGGTCAGATTGGTGACGGCACGTGGACACAACGCCATAGCCCTGTACAGATCGACACAGAAAATAATTGGGCTTCCATTTCCACAGGTAGCAGGCATACCGTTGCCGTTAGAACCGACGGCACTCTCTGGGCTTGGGGAAATAACCAGAACGGTCAGCTTGGTGACGGCACTACAACGAGTCGCAATAGCCCCGTGCAGATTGGCACCGAAAACAATTGGCTTTCTGTTTCCACAGGCACAGGCGGCAGCAGTGCAGACGGTAGCGCCTATACCGTAGCTGTTAGAGCAGACGGTACTCTCTGGGCTTGGGGAGACAATACATCAGGTCAGCTTGGCGACGGCACGACAACAGCTCGCAATAGCCCCGTGCAGATTGGCACCAAAAATAATTGGGCTTCCGTTTCCGCTGGCAATTCCCACACTGTTGCCGCTAAAACTGACGGCACTCTTTGGGCTTGGGGAAGTAACCAGTTGGGGCAGCTTGGCGACGGCACGACAACGAGTCGCAATAGTCCTGTGCAGATAACGGTAGGAAATTAATAGTAGAGGCAAATACGCCTGATACCTTTCTGCGGTGTATCTGCAAAAAGCGGTCAGGCGTGCCTGCAAACACACTAAACCGGCGGCTCTGTATGGGGCTGCCGGTTTATTTGTTTTTTGCAGAAAAGAACGCAAAACTAAACCTGAAAACTTCACTTCATGGGCAGAAATCCGAAATACAATCAACAATATTAATTAAAAATGATAAAATCGCCTTTTCAAAATATGACCCTGCAGAATACATAAATGATAAAAACGATGTCAATCTTTGACGATTAGCAACGTGCAAGTACATAAGCACAAATATTAACTATATAACTTTTGGTACAGGGAGCCATCCGATAGGAGCGATAATGATATTACCATTATAGGTTACTTGCTCAGGGAGAAGGGACTTTTTCAAGTCTTTATCCTGTATCTTTTTGAAAAAGTCAGCATGTTGTTTTAGGTTCATAGCGGACTGGTTTTGCGGAACGATTATTCCGACTTTTTTAGCAGGAGAAAAAATTTTGAGCTTAGTTATTACTGGAGCAAGATCACTGTCACCGGACAGGATAAGAGCTGTATCAAATTGATCAGCCATCCCATCAGCAAGCATGGTGATACCTATATTTATATCAGTTTTTTTCTCCTCGTGCGCCTTATAATGATTTTTGCACAATGGGCATCTGCGGTTTATAAGCGTAAATTTTCCTAATACATCCTTTACACCCACAGCTCGAAGGGCGTGAATATAAAGAAGATGTTTTTTTGCTTTATCCGGCTTCCATGTAGTTAAAGCGGAAAAATAATAAACCTTGTTGATTTCTTCGGTTTTTGGATTGATTATTCTTTTTGATAACTCAATAAGATTTAGCCAGCGGTTATTTGGGTGAGCAAACTGAAGGGTGCTGTGATATAAATTAAAGCCGTCTATATAAACATTTACTCTGGCTTTAGTCATTGGTTACACCTTGTTGCGGACAAAAAAAATGCCAGGCACACTGCCCGGCGGGGGCAAGCATCAATAGTGCTTGCGGGAACACTTATATAGTACGGATATTCTAGGGGAAAAGTCAAGCTTTTTTTGAAAAAACAAAAAAATAAAGCTTAGGTTGATTGTTGCCTCATACTTGCTATTTCCTCAAGCATTTTTTTTGCTCCAACTGCTTCATCAGCCAACCATTCAGACGAACTCATGTTTTTTCGTTGTTCGTATTTCCACTCACGAATTTTACGAATATCTTCGAGAGTAAAATTCGGGCTTATCTCCGGTTTAGGAATGTTGTTAGTCATTTTCTTCCTCCAAAATTATTTCCTGACTGTAACACAACTGTAATTGCTTATCAGAAATGGCGTTCATTATTCTTTCGGGATTTCCGCCTGATGAAATCGCTGAAGAAACAAGAACATTTGTATCAATTACTACTCGTTTCATTTGGAACCTAAATCACGGCGGACTTCCGAGACGATGCTGTTTATTTCCTCCAATGTCAGTTCTGAAACACCATTTGCTCTGGCTTGCTCTTGTGCCTCTTTAAGCGCAGATTTCAATGATAGTTGGCTTGCTCTTGGTTGAAACGGCAAGGCTTCTTCCATTAAACATTGCCTAAAGTGGCTCATGTTAAGCGGCAAAACAGCTTTCATATTATGTAACTTTTCAAAGTTTCAATATATTTATATAATATATGTAACAAATTTTATTCTCAGGAGTAATCATGAACATTGTACAGAGGTTATCTTCAAAAAACCTGTTTATTTTTAACTTGGTTCTTATCGGCGCTATTTTTGGCTTTTCATTGGCATTTTTATCGTTTTCCTGCTCTACACCGACAGCTCGGGCGCAGGCTCAGGCGCAGATAAGCCCGGTTGTCATCCCGGAAAATGCGCTTGCTGTAGCGGAAGAACTGCAATCTGTCTTCCGTGCTGTATCAGAAAAAATGCTGGCATCGGTCGTTGAAATTCAGACAGTTACCGTAGGCCGGCGGCAGACCCCAAGGTTTGACGGAATTCCTTTTGATTTTTTCTTCGGGCCTCGTGATCGAGGGCCCGGCGGTCAGGAACGGGAATTTCGCCAACAGGGGCTCGGCTCAGGTGTCATCGTAAGGCATATAAACGGTATTTATTACGCTATTACAAATAATCATGTTATTGATGATGCGACAGAAATCACGATTTCTACAATACAAGGGAACGAATATACAGCCGAAGTTGTCGGCAGAGACGAACGCAGAGATCTGGCGCTTCTGTCTTTCAGATCAACTAACGTTTATCCTGTTGCTGCTTTAGGGGATTCTGATAATGTCAGAGTCGGCGATTGGGCGATAGCAATCGGCAATCCGCTTGGACAGCAATTTTCATTTTCCGTCACAAAAGGGATAGTAAGCGCAGTTGGCAGAACCGGCGGGCCGGGCGGTAACATAAACGATTTTATTCAGACTGACGCTCCCATTAATCAGGGAAATTCTGGCGGCCCTCTTGTAAATATCAGAGGCGAAGTAATCGGTATCAACACATGGATTGCCAGCAATCTTGCAGGCGGCGGCAATGTTGGATTGGGATTCGCCATTCCGGTCAATAACATTAAACGTTCTATCGACGAATTTATCGAAACTGGCTCGATAAGATCCGGATGGCTCGGAGTATCATTAACTGAACCCAGCAGAGAAACAGCCGCCGCTCTCAGCCTCGAAAACAGGCGGGGCGGTCTTGTCTCTCAGGTTTTCCTTGGCTCTCCCGCTGATAGAGGCGGTATCAGCCCGGGCGATTTTATCACTCATGTAAACGGCAGAGAAGCACGCGGCGTAAACCAGCTTGTAATGCTGGTTGGCGATTTAAGAGCCGACGAAAACGCTACATTCACTGTTATCAGAGAGGGACAATCAAGCGAAATTCAAGTACGGATCGAAGAGCGCACCGATGAAATAGCGGCAGACAGCGCAAGACTTTGGCCGGGTCTTCATGTAGTTCAGCTCGCCGATTCAGCCAGGCCGGGGCTTCATGTCGCCCAAGTAATTCAGGGAAGCCCTTCAGATATTGTGGGATTACGTCAAGGCGACAGAATTACATCAATTAACGGAGAAGATATTACCGACATTACTTCTTTTTACAGACTGTTACGTGAAAGAACAGCCAATGAGTTATGGTTTGGCATTCAAAGAGGCGAAGCAGATCTGGAAACAATGCGGTTTAGAAGGTAACGAAGTTTCCGAACAACTGTAAACATTACAAATCAATTTTAAACACAGGGCGTTTAACGCGGTTTTCTTCGTAACGGAAGATATCCGCGTTAAAGCGTCTTTCGGCTTCCAATGTTGACGGCGGGCCGTGACCCGGCAGTACAACATAATCCCCGGGAAGGGAAAGAAGGCGGCTGTGAAGTTTGTTCATCTGAGTGGCAGTACCATACGCACTGGCGGTAGTGCCGACAAGACCTGCCGTAAGCACGTCTCCGGTGAAAAGCAGATTGTCGATTTTATAAACAATAGAATCCGAAGAATGTCCCGGAATGGAAATCACTTCCACAGCAAAACCGGCGGCATTAAAAACATCTCCGCCGCTTATTATGTTTGTTTTATAATCCATGATTGTTTGGTTAAATGCAAAAATTTCAACTTCATAAATTCGTTTTAATGTCCGCAGCCCGTTTATATGACCTAAATGATCATGCGTTATCAATACAGCTTTTAAATCAAAATTATTGTTTTCGATTACATCAAGCATGGTTTTTTCCATACTTCCGGGATCGATAATTAAAGCGGCATTGGGCGAACCATCGGATTTTTCTGAACCTATAATATAACTGTTACTAAAACCATACGAACAATACTGAAAAAATAATCTCATTGTTTTTGAAACTCCATCAGTGCTTCCGCTGTGTTGGATGATTTAAATAAAATTTCATTTTGTTTTGCGCGTGTAAAATTAACTCTTTTTAGATTACAGTTAACAAAAGTTGTTTTTGATAAATCTGAGTTGATAAAACGGCTGTTGTAAAGATTAGAATTATCAAAAGATGTTTCTAAAATAGCGGCTCCTCCAAAATTAACATGAATAATCTCAGAGCCGGAAAAGTCGCATTGCTCAAAATTCGCTCCGGCAAAAGACATAAATTGCAAGTCAGTTTTTGTAAAGTCGCACTTGTAAAAACTGGAAAAATCAAAAAAACTCATCCCCATTTTTACATCAGAAAAGCGGCAATTAAAAAATGAAGCGTCTTTGAAATTACAGCCAAAAAATTGATGTCCGGAAAAATCAGTATCTTCAAAACGCATACCCACTGCGCTAAAGTCTTTTATGACTTTGTTATCTTTTATAAAATCGCAGATACGGGTGTACTCCTGCTCAGGATTCGCCTGATGAATAAAACAAAGGCTGCCTCCGGTAATTGCCGGGCTTCCGCACCCTGCGGCACATGGATTATTTACAAACATCTTATATTTTTCCTGTTTTTACCAATTTGAGAATATATCAATTTAACATATTTTTGACTTTACAACCAGCCTAATGACGGGTAAAATAAACTTATGTGCTGGTATTGCGGCTCCCCGATTACAGAAAATGCGCCAATCGGGCGCTCTCAAAGATGTCAGGATTGCGGCAAAGATCTGCGTTCTTGCAGAAATTGCCGTTTTTCCCTGCCGGGCGCAGGCGGAGATTGCCGTGAAGCTAACGCCGAACATCAATCAGACAAAGAACGTGCCAATTTTTGCGACTGGTTTTCTCTGGATGAAAAATATCGTGTTCAAAGTACAGGACAATCTGAGGCAAAAGATAAAGCAGCAGCTTCAAGGGCGGCATTTGATAATCTTTTTAAATAGTTATGAGCAAAAAAAACAACAACACTAAAACGGTCGTATTTATCGATTCGGGCATTGGCGGACTTCCTTATTGCGTTGATTTTCACAAAAAAAATCCCGATGAAGAGATTTGTTATATTGCCGATACTAAAAATTTTCCTTACGGGCCTCGAGACAAAGACGAATTGGCTGCAATTTTAACAGCCTTGGCAGAAAAACTTTTAATTACTGTAAATCCCAAAATTATAGTTTTGGCTTGCAATACAGCTACAATTGCGGCTCTTCCTTTGCTTCGTACACGCT
>WQWD01000122.1 GCA_009785545.1 Treponema sp.
ACATAGAAGGTCAGCAAATCCATTTAAACGAAAATACACTTATCCGTATTCAACGTGCGCCTGACGGTTTAGGTTTACAGATTGATTTAGCCGAAGGCAGTATAGATGTTTCTACCACAGAAGATGGCGTAAACCTGCAGCTGTCTTTAATTGGACAGGTTGTGGAAGCCGCAGGCAATTCAACGATTAATGTCATTTCCACAAACGATCACGTTATCGTACATATAAACGAAGGAGCCGCTCAAATTATTACCGAAAGCGGAGAAAACACGGAAATTTATTCAGGCTCAGTTGTTACGATTGATTCCGAAGGAGCCGAACTACGGCAGATACCGGCAGTTGTATCTCAGCCTCGTCCCAATGCTCGTTTTCTAAAAAGTACGCAAGAACTTCTGCCGGTCAATTTTGAGTGGAACAGAACAACTCTAACGTTTAACGATTTATTTGATATTCAAATTGCCGAAGACAGGGATTTTACCCGCATTGTTCAAACACTAAACGGTCTTACAAACACAGCACAAGTCTTAATGGATACAGGGCTTTGGCACTGGCGTTTATCTTCTCAGGACGAGGAAATTTTTTCAGGGAGGTTCACTGTCGTGGAATCTATGGGGCCTGAACTTTTATTCCCGATAAGAGATTCCACTTTCCGTTATCAATACGAATTACCTTCTGTACGATTTAATTGGTCAGAAGTAGAATATGCTTCTTATTATTTTTTGGAAGCTTCGTTATTACCTGATTTTAGAAATATTCAAGTCGGCATTGAAACAACAGCAACTTCATTTATTCAACCAGGAATGGGACAAGGAACATGGCACTGGCGTGTAATGCCGATTTTTTCTGCCGCATTTGACGGAAGCGCCTCTCATTCGGCAATTTCTCAATTCCATATAGAGAGACATATCGACGAAGCCTTTGAGCAGGCAGTCCTGGCCGAAGAACAAACTATTGTCCTGCTTGAGCCGCCGCCGCCCTCTACTTCTCCCCTGCTTGAGCCGACGACGCTTGCGTCGACGCCGACGCCTGTACAAGAAATAACTACACCTGCAAACAGACTGCCAATCACTGGAACCCGTATTGGAATTGAAAGACTCAGAGTGCAGCAGTACATTGACTTCTCATGGAATGCGGTTCCCGGAGCCAATGCATATATTTTCACACTTTTTGAACAGACAGGTACGGCTCGCCGTCAAATTATTCGCAGTCAACATGAAAATCGTACAAGCTTTAGGCTGGATAATTTAAGTGTTTTATCCAACGGCATTTTTGTTTGGCAAGTAGAAGCTGTAAGTATCGGGCACAATGGTTCTATTGATCAGCTAAGTTCGCCCGGAGAAAATATCCTTGTCATAGACATTCCGTTACCCCAAGTTCAGGCAATCAGACCGGGAGTTCTTTATGGCAGGTAAAATATCTACCAAGAGATTATTTTTTGTTTTAACATTATTTTTTATAGCTATACCTGGTTTAAGCGGACAGGCTGACAGTTTCTTCATAGAAAACCGTTTTGTTCAAAGATTAATATGGAGCGGAGACAGTTTTGCGATGAGGTTTGAAGTCATCATCGAAAAAGAAGAAAGCGGTTTATTTCAGCGTATACATCAAATACATACTACAGAATTTCAAATCGATTTATCTCTTCCTCCCGGCAGTTATCGTTACCGTGTAATACCATTCGATTATCTGGGGCGTCCCGGAGCCGGAACTGAATGGATAAACTTTGAAGTATTACCAGCCATAAATCCTGAACTTATTTCTTTTTGGCCTGAATCGGATTTATCAAATATTCGAGTGCCGGTAATTCTGGAAGAATATGTTTTAATTATTTACGGGAACAATATATCTCCAAGCGCTGAAATTTTTTTACGTGTATTTGGAGGAGCTGTCATATTTCCATCTGATGTGCAAATTTCGCAGGATAGAACCTGGGCACGTCTTGTCTTTGACAACCCGTATTCTATGCCGGAGTTTTTTGAGATCATTGTAAGAAATCCGGGCGGGCTTGAATCGAGTATAATAGCAAGAACACATATCCCGCTTCCGCCGGGGCTTTCACGAGAGGACATTCTGTTACAGCTACAACAAGAACAATTAAATCAAGATGTCCCGCCTCAAATTGATAACGTAACTTTACACGATGATTCAGGTGAAAGCTTCTACGAAGTTGTTCAAATTGTTGAAACAGCCAACGTTGTTGAAGCTGCCGAAGTTGTTAATCAAAATATTACGCTGCCTGAATTAAGATATAGATCCGTAGATTTATATTTGGCTCTTGCCTTTACGCCTTTGTTTTCCACATTTGGCAACTTAAATTTTTTGCCCGATACCACCGCAATATTTTCAGGGGCGGCGATTAAGTTTGGATTTGTCCGCAATACAGAAAATAATTTTATTGGCTGGGGTATGGAAGCCGCTTTTTCCATGTTTTCTTTTGCCGTAAATCAGACTGTTATGTTAGATACTAACCTGTTTTTACAGAAACGCCTGCCTAACGAAAGAACACAGTTAGCTTTAAGATACCGCATTGGGATCGGATTTACTTCAGGCGCTCTTAATAACCTAAGCTGGCAAACAAATATCGGTTTATCTTTTTTATGGTTTACGGGAAGATCTTTTTATATGGATGCCGGAGCAGATCTGGTTTATTGGACTGATGAATCAGGCGCATTACGGCCATTCATTGGTATGGGTTGGAAATTTTAATCAGTTAAACTTTTAATGAAAATCAAAAATTCTTATGTGATCCGGGGTTAGCTGTGTGATGGGTCTTCGCTGATTACGATCAATAAATCCATGTTTGTACCCAATCCCTAAACCCAAAAGAATACGCCTGTAATGAATTACACCCGGGTTGGGAAAATATGCGGCAAGTTGATTGTGCATTATCGCATTGGTGTTTGCTGTTAAAAATTTTAAGTCAACGAAAAATACCCCGTTTCTGCCGCCTCTGGTTCCGATTTGAATACCTCCGCCAAACATACGGTCTGGAAATCTTTGGAAAACATCATCAAAATCATTTAACGGAAATACAACTGTAAAGTACGGCGCAATCACTAAATGAGAAAAACGTTTGATCGGAAATTTCAATTCAGTGCCAAAAGAAGTATTAACAGAATTATTGTAAAATGTTCCTCCCAAACTAAACTGAAAATTAGCGGCAAGAATCATAAAATTAAAAATTTGCGCCTCAAGTCCGATTGTTACTCCCGGCATAGTAACGACTCTGTTTTCTAAAATATTAAACCTGTCAGGGCTGTTAATATCGCCTGCATAAACCGCACTGCCGCCAAACAATCCATCCGGCTGTAAAAGATAAAAAGCGATTGGGTGATCAAATGACATCCTAAGATAAAATATTTTATCCCTCCATGATGTATCGATAAAAGCGGCTCTCTCCATAGCCATTCTTAAATCTTCTTCGGTAATGGGAGGAATAAAATTGGCAGCACGTAAAAATAAGGCTTGATTGTATTGGTACATATCTTCAAGATGAGTGAAATAAAAATCAAAATTAAGGACTTCTATATCATTTGTATTATTGATCAGGCTAATGCTGATAATATGAACATTATGATCAAAATCACGGTCGGGATTAAGAGCGACATTGAAACTGAAAATAAAACCCGCTTCTTCTCTATATTCGGTTATCGTATGACCAGTGCCAAGCGCTTCCGCCGTAAAATTCGTAATAAAATAGTCTACATGATAAGAGCGAAAAGCAGTTCCTTCGATATAGATTCGCCTGTTTGGCAGTTCAAAGGCGAACGACACGCTTACGGGAAATAAGAAAATAGGTAAAAATAATAAAAATACTGCCTTTTTCATCTATAAAATCTAAGATAACTGCCATAAAATGGCAATTATAGTCCTTTAATTTTACTTATTGTACAAGGAATTGAATAATTTCTTGTACAATAAGTAATTACAATCGGAAATAGTCAATTAATAAAGTTAATTGACTATACTACCTCCAATATGCGGTATTAAAACACCTCATATATATATTTTAATTAAATATCGGTAAATAAACAAGGTTTATATCATAATATTATATATTAATCGAGCCTGTCCCAAAACTTCAGTTTTTGGGACAGCTTCCTTAGATTTAAATGAAAAAGCGGCATTTATGACGCTTTTTCGGAAGCCTGTCTCAAAACTGACCGAGTTTTGGGACAGGCTCAATCGGCAAAATAAACTATCCGATAATCCCCTTGAACCTTAAAACCAAGCCCTGAGTAGAGTTTTCGTGCAGCTATGTTCGTCTTTTTGACAAAAAGCGTAATCTCTTTGGGTTTATCAGCCCCAAAGCCGTTCAGCAAATCTATGAACTTAGCTGTCATAACACTTGCAATGCGCCGCCCGCGAAAATCCGGGTGAACATAAACTCCGCCAATCATATACCGGGTAAACGAAACGCCGCTTATATTAATTTTTCCCGCAAGCCGCCCATTTAGTTCAGCAATCAAAATTTTGCCACCGACAATTATTTTAGAGAGGTTTATCCTGCTTGCAGCCGGACTAAAAACTGACCCCTTATGCAGAACTTCTTCATGTTCGTAAGCTGATTGTAACGGAGCCAAGCCGTCCAAATCACTTAACCCGGGAACTCTCAAAATAAGCCCTGAAACGTTATCATTAGTTTGGCATTTATTATTCATATCAAGTTTCATCAGGTCATAATCAAAGGTTTGCGATATTTTTCTGCCATTATGCCGCATTGTATTTTCCAGAATTACAACTTCTTCCTTTAATCCTTGAATTGAATATATTTTTTTTGATTTAAAAAAAACTGTTATAAATTTGGGGCTTGGCATTTTTTCAATTATATCGGCAATGCCGCTAAATACAGGAATAAACGTGCTTTTCGACTTTATAATCAAAGCTTTTATCATGTTTTTTTCGCATGACAATATCCAGACAGGATCATTTGACGGATCACGCAAAAGATACCTTGAGCAGGCGTTTGTATAAAGATCTTCTGAATTGCGTAAAAAATCTTCGACAAGAAAAATATCCTTATCGTTGTTTTTCATTTTTCGCCATTTTAGTTTTTTTATGTGCCCCGAATCGCTTTGTTGATCACAAATCATAGGGCAGAATTCCAAGCGCAGGTATTCTGCCAAGCATCACGGAAAAACCTGCGGCAAAAGATGTGGGAGCAAAACTGTATACAGCAATAGCACCTGTTACCCACGGAACACTCTCGATGTGAACCGGGCTAAGAATGGAAAAAACATAAATAGGTCTGCCAACATTACGCAGATGATTTAACATCCGCAAATCAAAATGATCGGAAAGACAAAAAATAATTGTATCTGCGTTAAGCGCAGCATTTATCAATTGCTGCGGATTTGTTGCGGCGGAAAAATGAAAAGACGCAGCTCCCGGAAAAGCTATTCGCCCGCGGTTAAAAAACTCAGGCCACCTTCCGGCAAGCAAAACTCTTCCGGCTCTTTCTCTTGTCAGCGGAAAAGCTTCAGACGGATTTGCGGGTTTTACGATTGTTACACTCCTTCCCGCCAAATCCAGAAAAAACTCCTGAGAGCTTTCTGTGGGGAGTTCCGCCGCCAGCCGTGTTAGATCGGGGACAAACGGGACTGCGTTTTCGCCCCTCAAATATACCAATTTCATATAAAGTACTCTGCGTGCAGATTCTCTGACTATTCGATTGAACTCCGCATCTGTCCTCATCGAGCTATAAAGGTGTGTCCAAATTTGATCGTTGATCCCCGGCGTGCTGGAAAGCATTACAATGTCATTTCCCGCAACCACCGACTGTTTTACAGTTTGCGGAAAATTGCGTAAATAAACTGTAGCACCGATCATGTTAAGGTCGTCGGTAATAATAACTCCGTCAAAACCTAATTGTTGGCGTAACAGATCACGGAGAAACCACGACGATAAAGACGCAGGTGTACCGCCCCCTTGAGTCAACGGAAACGCCAGATGTCCGCTCATAATTGCGGGTATTCCTTCAGAAATTAACATCCTGTAGGGAATAAGCTCTCTGTTCCATAACGTCTCAAGGTTTATCGAAATTCTTGGAAGTATGCCGTGCGAATCAAGCGGCGTTGCTCCATGCCCCGGGAAATGTTTTGCCGTGGGGATTACGCCGGCGGCAAGCTGGCCTCTCGCAAAAGCCGAACCTAAAATGGCAGCTTTTACTGGATCGCTTCCAAAAGACCTCGGCCCTATCACGACTGAATCTCGATCTGTAAAAAGATCAACAGTAGGGGCAAAGTTCATGTTTACGCCAATCAACGCCATTTCTCTGCCGATGTAATAACCCGACAGGTAAGCGTCTCTGGGAAAACGAGTAGCGCCTATTGCCATGTTGCCGGGCGTCTCGCTTGTGTCTCCCCGCACGTGCCGTATCCAGCCGCCCTCCTGATCTGTGGCAATCAAAAGCGGTATGTTAAACGGGGTGTTTAAACTTAAAGTTTGTAACTCACCTATGGAGCGTGCGAGCTGCGGTGTATTACCTGTACTCCAGCCGAATATTTTTATCCCGCCGATATTCCTATGGCGAATCCAATCCAAAATAACATGCGGCGGCGGCTCTCCACCCCAGCCAATCATAAACAACTGCGCCAACGCCTGCTCATTTGTCATAGCGCCTTCAATCGCCGCAGCCAGCTCTCTGGGACATCCTTCGTCAAAAAAACTTAACGAGAATAACGGAGAAGCGATAATAAGTAAAATGCATAAAAATAAACTGATTTTCAAAGTATGTTGATTATATCAAGTATTTGAAATTATGTTAATAGTGGCTGTCTCAAAATATTATTTCATCGATATACTTCGCCGCATTATGCGCAGCGACTGCCCCATCGGCGGCGGCGGTAATAACTTGGCGGAAAGCACCTGCTCGAACATCACCTGCGGCAAACAGGCCATCAATATTTGTCGCCATATTTTGATCTGTAACGATATAACCGTTTTCATCAAGGCGTACTTTTAAATTGCCGGCAGCAACCGACACGGCTAACTCTGATTGCGGCTGTGTCCCAACAGCGATAAAAACAGCGTCGGCTTCTTCTTCGTATATTTCACCGCTTTTTAAATTTTCCAATACAACCATATTTACTTTTTTGGAATCCGCCGTGCCTTTAATTTCTTTTATGATGGTGTCAAAACGAGTTTCGATATTCGGGTTTTCCAAAGTTCTGACAGCCAGAGATTTTTGCGCACGCAAACTGGCTCGGCGATGTATTAAAATCACTTTTGAAGTCAGTTTTGCTAGATGTCGAGCCTCATCGCAGGCTGCATCTCCGCCGCCAACCACAAAGATTTTTTTGTTCTTAAAAAAATTGCCGTCACAAGTGGCACAGTAAGAAACGCCTCTGCC
>WQWD01000123.1 GCA_009785545.1 Treponema sp.
CTCTGGCATTGCCAGACTAATTTGAATCTGCACTTGAAATTCGATAATCGGCACGAGTAGAAGTGAGTATTTCGTTCAGGCGTATTTTATAACCCATGGGAACTTCATTTTCATAAAAGTTTAAACCAAGAGCAACCATCTCTCTTTTTCCTTCGACATTTTCGGCACGGACAAATTTGCCTTTGACTGAAAACGATTCTCTTGGGTCTTCAAAGTCAACTTTGATAGAGGCATCCTTTTCTAACAAGAATTTAGCGATACCCATCATAATTAGTTTTGAGCCGGTAAAAGAAAGATCTCTTAGGATACATCGGCGGGGAACTCCCTGTATAGAAACAGAGGTTTCTGTTGACAGAATATTTAACCTGCGCACATTATCGTGCGTTAACGGAATACGCTCCTCTTTACGTTTTGCAGAATTAACATTGGCATCAAGAACACGCCCAATAATTTCGATAAAGTCATCGGGAGGTCTGCTGGAAAATTGAAGTGTCAGCATATTGACATCTTGTGAATCGCCGTATGGTACGGCTGCCAAAACTCTCGCTCCCACAAAAAATGTTACCGGGTTAGATTCTCCGAAAGGCTTAAAACAAAAACGAAGACTGACAAGATTATTGGAAGATTTAAGCTTGTTGATCAAGCCGGTTTTTACATTAACAACAATTTTTGCAGTTTGAAACGAAGCGGAAAAAACAACACACGGCCAAAAATCACTGCCGCATTTGAGATGAATTTGCTGAGTTAAAAGACCTGTCACCTCTGTAATTTCTTTCGTAAAAGTAACAGAAATACTCTTAAAGCGCTCATAATAACTGGATATTTTTTGGCTTGTTATTACTCCCATATTATATCATTACTATAGACATAAAATAACTCTTTGTCAATTATAATTGGCGCATACAAATGAGTACAACCCATTATAAAAAATGTTGAATTAACTTTCTGGAGCTTCTTCTTTTGCTACAGCTACAACAGGAAGGCTTTTTTTGTTATTTTTGATTGCTGCCTTACAAGTTTTGCATATCTTAAATTTTTGCCCTTCGGCTTCTTGTTCGTAAACTACCTTAATGTTGTTTTTTTTGCAGACTGGACATTCGCCGCGACCTCGAGCAAATTGATCCCGAATTCCCTTACCTCTATGCGCTTTAGACATCTATTTCCCCTTATTCCTTGTCAGCCTGATTGCCTTTGGCCGCTTTGGATTTTTCTTCTGATTTTTCTTTGGATTTATCCTGCTCTTTTTTGGATTTCTTTTTTTCGTCCGTATCAAGTTTATAATCAACAAGTTCCAAAATAACGATCTCCGCAGCGTCTCCCTTGCGTTCACCGAGTTTTATAATGCGGGTATAACCGCCATTACGTTCTTTCATTCTGGGAGCTATATTTGTAAAAAGTTTCGCTACGATAGCTTCATCAAACAGACGACCAGAAACAATCCTGCGATTATGAACAGTGTCGTTCTTCGCACGAGTTATCATCTTTTCTGCCGTTCTGCGAACTTCCAATGCTTTCGCTTTGGTGGTTCTAATGCGTTCCATTCTGAATAGGCTCGTAACCATATTCCGGCACATTGCTTTACGATGTGCCGACATCATCCCAAGGGGATTAAATCCTTTTCTATGCTTCATTTTCTTCCGCTTCCTTTGTTTTTGTTTCTACACTACGGGCATTCTTTAGTACATTCAGATCTGTAATCCCAAGACCCAAATTCCATTCGTTAAGTTTTTCTCTAATTTCCTGAAGCGATTTTTTGCCAAAGTTGCGTGTCTTGGCAATATCGTCCTCTGTTTTCCGTGTAAGTTCACCGATTGTCCTGATATTTGCGTTTTTCAGACAGTTTGAAGATCTTACAGAAAGCTCAAGTTCCTCAACTGGAGTATTTAAAATCTTCCGAATATGATCGTTTTCGTCATCAAGGTCTAATTCAAAACCATGATTGTTTTCATCAAAGTTGATAAACACCGAAAAGTGATCTTTAGCAATCTTGGCAGCTTCGGCAAGGGCATCCTCAGGTTTGATAGTACCGTCTGTCCATATTTCCAGAACCAATTTATCATAATCGTTGCGCTGTCCAATACGAGCGGACTCTACATTAAACTTTACCTTTTTAACAGGCGAAAAAATTGCGTCAACAGGAATAGTGTTAATAACTTCGATATAACGTTCATTAACTTCAGACGGCATATAACCCCTGCCAAGATCAATTTGAACCTCAAGCCGAATATTAGCTTCGTCCATT
Organism: Treponema sp.; assembly: GCA_009785545.1. Lineage (GTDB taxonomy): Bacteria > Spirochaetota > Spirochaetia > Treponematales > Breznakiellaceae > WQXQ01. The sequence continues at coordinate 2,243 of WQWD01000123.1, forward strand.
AATGTCATTATATGATGACCCTTCGAAAGTACATCTAAATCGGGGCGGGCAAGATCATCACTTTTTATTTCACTTTTTCCCGACCACTCATAAAGCAGAACATTCTGTTCGACATCTTCAGGCAGTCTAAGACGAATCTGTTTGAGATTATTTATAACTTCAAGCGTATCTTCGACTATATTCGGTATTGTTTCAAACTCGCTGGAAACATTTTTTACAGTTCCGTTTGCGTCAATCGACTCAACTTTTACCGCAGTAATAGCATAACCCTGAATTGAGGAAAGAAGGACTCTGCGCAAAGTGTTGCCCACCGTTGTACCAAAGCCCGGCTCAAACGGAGAGGCAGTAAACTTGCCGTAATTTTGACTATTAAGTTCACCAGGCTCAAATGTAAAACTTTTGGGGCGTTTAATTCCTTGCATTAGGTTTTTACGGGCCATTTCATAACTCCTATATAGTGCAGCCATACGGCTGCACAACTAAATCGAATATGAAGCGATGCTTCATAATAATTCCTATTTTGAGTACAACTCGATTATCATCTGTTCCTTAATGTCGCCAAGATCAGTAATATCACTGCGGCGAGGCGCTGCAAGGAACTTTCCTTTTACTTCATCAGGATCGACGCTAAGCCAAGGCATAACGCCAGATTTGGTATATTCTTTTAATGCTTCCCTGATAACAGCCAATTTTCGGCTTTCTTCTAATATGCTGATCTCATCTTCCGGGTTCACAATATAAGAAGGAATGTTTATCTTTTTGCCATTAACGCATACATGACCATGCAATACAAGCTGGCGTGCCTGACTTCTGGATGAAGCAAAGCGCATACGGTAAACAACATTATCCAAACGCCTTTCCAATAAAGCAAACAGATTTTCGCCTGTAATGCCGGGCATTCTTTTTGCACGATCAAAGAAAAGACGGAATTGTTTTTCAAGCATACCGTAAATTCTTTTAAGTTTTTGTTTTTCACGTAATTGCAAACCGTGATCGGAACGCTTACCAGGGCGAGCTTTTGGATCTTTACCCGGAGCTGCCCGTTTTTTGTTTATGGGGCATTTATCACTTCTGCAACGGCTGCCTTTCAGCATTAGTTTTTTTTGTTCTACTCGGCACATCCTGCAAACAGGGCCGGTATATCTAGCCATATTCCTTCTCCTTAAACCATATATGGTTAAACCACTCTATCTCAAGACATTGAAGAATGTATTATATTCTTCGAGTTTTTCTGGGCCTACAGCCGTTATGCGGGATGGGAGTTACATCGCTAATCGATTTTACTTTAATTCCCATTACACCAAGCTGACGGATAGCAGATTCCCTGCCAATGCCGGGTCCCTTTACATACACATGAACTTCACGCAAACCTGCCTGAAGAGCTTTTTGAGCGGCAGTTTCTGTAACAGTTTGAGCCGCAAAAGGGGTTGATTTTTTCGCTCCCCTGAATTGCATCATACCAGAGCTTGCCCAAGAAACGGTATTTCCCATCAAGTCGGTAATCGTAACTATCGTATTATTAAAGGTTGCCTGGATATAGACATTTCCTTCATATACTGATTTTTTTTCTTTCTTTTTCTTTGTAGCTGCTGCCACGCTATCCTCCAAACATCAATTAACTTAACAGTAAGTAATTAGCCGTTACCTACTATTTTTTCTTACCGGCAACTGTTTTTTTCTTGCCCTTTCTGGTGCGCGCATTTGTTCTCGTGCGCTGACCACGTAACGGCAATCCTTTACGATGCCTTAAACCACGATAACATCCAATATCCATCAATCGTTTGATATTAAGAGCAACTTCGGTTCGCAACCGACCTTCAACTTTGTAATCGCTCTCGATAATATTTCTTAGTTCGTTTAGCTCTTCCTGAGACAAATCATTGATTTTTCTCATTGGATCTAACTTTGACTTTTCTACAATTTTATCGGCGGTTGAACGACCGATACCAAAAATGTAGGTCAATGCGATATTAAGGTGTTTATTTGGGAGGTCAATTCCCACAAGACGTGCCATGTGTTCTCCTTTCCTAGCCTTGTTTTTGTTTATGCTTGGGATTTTGGCAAATAATGCGAATAATCCCATTACGCTTAATTATTTTACATTTATCACAAATGGGCTTCACGCTGGTTCTGACTTTCATTATCAATATCTCCTAATACTTTTTCCTGTTTTACAGGTTCCTTCCACGCAATCGGCCTTTTTTGACCAAGCCTTCGTGATGATGCATTTTCAACAAACCTTCAACCTGACTCATTGTATCCAATCCAACGCCTACCATAATGAGAAGCGATGTACCGCCCATCATAAAAGCAATTGAAGACGGTATTCTAAAAGCCAACTGTATAAGAGTTGGAGTTACCGCAATGAAAGCGAGATACAATGCGCCCGGAAGCACAATACGGTTCAGGATTTTTGTAAGGTATTCTTCGATACGCTCAGTCCTAATCCCGGGAATGGAACCGCCATTTTCTCTAATTTGCCTTGCTATTTCTATGGGGTTAAGAGTTACCTGTGTATAAAAATAGGCAAAGAAAATTATAAGAAACACAAATAAGAAATTATATAAAAAACCCAAAGGATTTAGCGCATTTGATACCGCCCCAAGCCAATTACCGCCAGTACCAAGTGATTGGGCAATTTGCAGAGGGAACATCAAAATTGATGAAGCAAAAATTACAGGAATAACACCTGATGGGTTAATCTTAAACGGAATGTATGTATTTTGCGCACCATACATTTTTCTGCCAACGACACGCTTTGCGTAATTAACAGGAATTTTTCGATGTCCTTGCTGTTCAAAAACGACCAAAGCGACAATCCCGACAAACATTACAATTACAATAATAACAAAAACAGGGTTAATGTCACCGTTTCTCATCATTCTGAACAATTGGAAAATAGCGTCAGGGAGGCGGGCAACAATACCGGCATAGATCAAAAGCGATATACCATTACCGACACCACGTTTTGTGATTTGCTCACCAATCCACATCAGGAACATGGTTCCAGTTGTAACTGTAAGAATCGAGATTAAAGTAAACTGAGCCATGCTGACATAAAGAATTTCCGCTTGCATACTGATGTGTCTTGCAAACTGAGATACTGCCAGCGATTGAACAACACAAACCGCAACCGTTCCGTAACGCTGCCATTTTTGTATTTTCTTTTTACCGCCGTCTTCTTGTGATATTTTCTTTAATGCCGGGAAAACGATCATAAAAAGCTGCATCATAATCGACATTGTGATGTAAGGCATGATCCCAAGCATGAATACCGAAAAGTTCGAAAATGCACCGCCGGCAAAGAAGTCCAAGTAATCTACAATTGGATTGCCGGTTCCTTGAGTAGCGAAAAAGCGTGACAGCTCACTCGCGTTAATTCCCGGTATTGGAAATACCGCGCCAATTCGGAATACCACAAGCATTCCGAAAGTAAAGAGTATGCGCTCGCGCAATTCTTTTGTTCTTAACATTCCAACTATGGGATTTGCCATTTATTGATCTCCGCCTTCAGGCTTTTTTTTCTTATTTTTTGGCCGTGCTTTTTCCGGCAGAGGAATAACAATAACGTCTCCTCCAAGTTTTTCAACTTTTTCCTTTGCGGATGCGGACATTGCATCAACCTTAAAACTAAGTTTTTTGGTAAGAGTGCCGTTTGCCAAAATTTTTACAGGTGCGGCTCCCTTTATCAAGTTCTTTTTCTTGAGGGAAGCAAATTCAACAACTTCGCCTGTTTCAAAACGTTTTTCGATTTCGCCTAAGTTGACAATCTGCCATTCCTGCTTAAAAGGATGATTGGAGAACCCTCGTTGAGCGAGACGGCGATACAAAGGCATTTGCCCGCCTTCGAAACCAACATAAGGATTGCCCCCGCCTGATCTGGCCTGTTGCCCCTTATTACCTTTACCTGCAGTTGTGCCTCTGCCTGTACCTTGTCCTCGGCCAAGCATTTTTTTCTTTTTGTTAGCGCCTATAGGAGCGCGTAAATTAAAATCGTGTCCCATTATTTCACCTCGCTGGCTTTTTCGACAGTTACTAAATGAGAGACATGCCTCAACATTCCAAGTACCGCAGGGCTGTCATCATGTACCCTACTGGAGCCAATTTTACGCAGCCCCAAAGAGCGGACTGTTGCACGATGTTGAGGAAGAACCCCAATAACACTGCGCTTAAGGCTTACTTTTATTTTTGCCATACTATTTAACCCCACAACTCATTGAGGGACTTGCCTCTATTTCTTGAAATTGTCTTGGCGTCCATCATTTTATTGATACAATCAAATGTTGCCTTGACCACGTTATATTGACTGGACGAACCGATTGACTTTGACAGTACATCGGTAACGCCGCCAGCTTCCATGATTGCCCGCACAGGGCCTCCCGCTATGATACCAGTTCCAGAACAAGCAGGTTTAAGAAGAACTTGCGAAGCTTTGAACAGCCCGGTTACTTCATGAGGAATAGTGCCGTTTTTAACAGGAAGGTGTATCAAATTGCGTTTTGCTTTGTCGATACTTTTGCGGATAGCTTCAGAAACATCATTGGCTTTTCCAAATCCGTAGCCGACTTTTCCTTTTCTGTCGCCAATAACAGTGAGTGCCGAGAAAGAAAAGCGACGCCCGCCCTTAACAACTTTTGCAGTTCTGTTAAGTTTTACCAGCTTTTCGACAAATTCTTTTTCTCTTTCGACAAATTCACGATCACCACGATCACGACGACCTCGGCGACCATCGCCTCTTCCTCTGCCGCCGGAGCGAGGCTCTACAACCCCTGATTGCTCGGTTGAAGTATCAGCGCTCAATTCAGCTTCGTTGTTAGTGTTTGTCTCTTCGACGTTTACATTTTCAACACTTGCATTTTCTGCATTTGTATCATTGAGACTTACATCTTCGACGTTTGTATTCTCAACATCCTTATCTATTGCCATCATGCCCCCTAGAACTCAATTCCCGCTTTTCGCGTTCCATCTGCTACCGCTTTAACAATTCCGTGGTACAAATAACCATTACGATCAAAAACCACAGTTTTAATGTTATTTTCCAATAAACGCTTTCCGACAATTTCACCAAATTGTTC
>WQWD01000124.1 GCA_009785545.1 Treponema sp.
AGTAGACAGAATATACATTATGAACAGTAGAATAAGTCTACTCTTTGGGAGGAAAAACAAAAGAATTTGCGTTTTTAGTGTGAAAACTTAGAAAGCACTGGGTAATTTAAAAATGCCAAGGTGGGTTGCTTTACTCATAATCGTAGAAAAATCAATCGGGTTTGTGCCAATCGCTACAATGTACATTGAAACATAGGCGTGTCTTAAAGTTGCAGGATCGGCTGCGGCAGATGGAAAAACAACATCGCTGTTTACTCTGTTAGGATGATCCAATTCTTCCGCCATTTCCGGAGTGTGTAAAAAATATCGATCAGGTTCCGATTCAAATAGGCTTGAGATGTATCTTAAAAGAACACGTTCCGGTGAAATTGGCGCTCCGACCGAATTGACTTGCTGTAAAGTGGGATGTCTGCCGTCGATGTAACTAAAATCGATATAAAATGTGCCTGCCGGTAACAAGGAATTTGTTGCAGCTCCTACAGACCATTCTAATGTAAAATAATTCCTCAGTTCGAAGGTACGCAAATTAGGAAAGTTTGTTTGATTGGCAGGATCTACAAACGGAAAAAAATGATTGAAATCGGCATTAAGCGCAGGGTTAACAAGTATTCTTTCCGGTCCGCTATCCCTTAAATCAGCGCTTGTAAAATGATCGCTTAAATATATACGATAAAAAATAACATAACCTATAGCAGGAGCAATAATTGTGGGCAGATCCATGTGCACCCTCACGTTAACTTCAGTGTGATTAATTCTATTTTCCGGTACTTGAGGAATGAAGAAAAACTGACCTATCCCGCAAGTTGTCAGAACAAAAGACAAAAGTATAAAGAGTAAAAACAGTTTTTTAGCGTATGTTTTTTTCATCTATCTTATCCCCCCTATCCTTCTGACAACTTTTTTTACAGTCATTTAATCTAATTATAAATCTCTAGGGCAATAATTCTGTTATGGGCAAGCTGCTGCCAAATAGTTATTTCCGGCCAGCTAATCATAACCGCGCGATACGCTTCCAGTGCTGCGGAATAATTTCCAAGCTGTTCGTTGAGCCTTCCAATAGAAAATTGAGCTCGGGGAGCCGCAGGGAATTCAAATCTGTGATTGATTGCCTGTTGTAATAAACTAATGGCTTCTTCGAATTTTCCTTGTTCTTCAGCGGCGGTAGCAGCGTTAAACAGCGATATGGGACCCAAGTATGTTCTCTGCCCTGCCCTCGCCGCGTTTAACCAAGCCTCTTCTGTTAAAGCCCAATCAAGTCTTGCCGCGTAAATTCCGGCTGCCAACGACCATGCTTTGCTTTGAGCAAAACCTCTTCCGTTTTCGGCGAACGAGACTAAGTCCGCAAGTAATGATTCAATTTCTTCGTAACGATCTTCATCATCTACAAAAAAAATCAATTCATCAAACCTGCTATTTAAGTCTTCAACTTGTAAAATAGCGTTTTGACGAAGATTATCATTTACGATTAAAAAAACGACTGTTCCAATAAACGCAAAAATAATGACGGCAATTGAAGCGAATATCAGTTTTCTCCTTCTCTGGATAAAATCAACAAGAGCTTCGTTAAATGGAATTTTTTGATTATCTTTTTCCTTGTTTGTTTTTGTGTTTTGCATAGTACCTCTCCTTAAGGATTGTTTATTTTTAGTTCTTTTACTAATCTTGACAGATAAGTCCGCTGTATGGCAAGAGCCTTTGCGGTTTCTGTTTGATTCCAATTTTTATCTTCCAATGCCTGGCGGATATAATTTGCCTTAAAAACATTAATTGCCGCTTTTAAGTCGAAATCCTTATCTGCCGGTTCATTAGATGTTTTATTATAACCTATTTGAGAATTAAAGAAAATATCCTCAGCGGTTATTTGGTTATTTTTTCCTATAACACAGGCACGTTCGATACAGTTCTGCAGCTCGCGGATATTACCCGGCCATGAATATGAAAGCAAACCGTCAATAGCATCCTGAGAAAAGCCTTCAAAGTGCTTTTTGGTCTCTTTCATAAAACCGTTCAAAAAGAACTGGGCTAATTCCAAAATGTCTTCGGGGCGCTGGCGCAGAGGCGGAATGTAGACAGGAAATACGTTGAGACGGTAATATAAATCCTGGCGAAACTCCCCTTTTTGAACCAATTCCTCTATATCTTTGTTAGTAGCGGCGATAATACGAACATTAACGGTAATTGTTATATCAGAACCGAGTTTTTCGAACCTCCTTTCCTGGATTACCCGCAGTATTTTGGCCTGTAAATTAAAAGGTAAATCTCCAATTTCATCAAGGAAAATCGTACCGCCGTCAGCCAGTTCAAAACGCCCCTGTCGATGTGTTATGGCGCTTGTAAACGCCCCTTTAACGTGCCCGAAAAGTTCGCTTTCCAAAAGGCCTTCCGGGAGCGCCGCACAATTAACTCTTACAAACGGCGCGTCTTTGCGGGCGCTTCGCAAATGTATTTGTTCAGCGAAAATTTCCTTCCCTACCCCGCTTTCTCCCAATAATAAAACAGAAGAATCTGTTTTCGCCACCATATCGATTATTTCAAGTTTTTCAAGAATACAGGGACTTTTTGCTATAAGCGTACGGTATTGACTTTTGGTTATTTCTCCTTGTAATTCTTTTATTTCACGTTGAGAGGCTTCCATGTTTTTGGCATTGCAAATCGCCAAAGTTGCCTGATTGGCGAATATCTCAAGCCATTCAAGGTCTTCCTGCGTAAAACCTCTTGACATTCCCTGTGAATCGTTTTTTTTGTTTATAACTTGAAGCACGCCTATACATTCGCCCTTTTCTCGCATAGGAACTGTCATAATTGTTTTAGTTTGAAAATTTATTTTTTCACCGATATTGCTTAAATGCCGTTTATCATTTGCAACATCATTTACAATCAAAGATTTGTTATTTTGAGCAACCCATCCGGCAATACCCTCCCCCATTTTAACGGTAAATTTTTTAACTTCACCGCCCTTTTCACCAAGGGCAACTTCAAAATAGAGTTCTTTTTTTTCTTTGTCCATCATTAAAAGGCTTGACGCTTCTGCCTCAGCGAGCTGAGTCGCAGATTCCATAATCTTCGACAACAAACTGTTGATGTCTTTATAATCCGAATTTAACAGATAGTTTATTTCAATCAGAGTATGAAATTTTTTTGTATCTATCTTTGACAGCATTTCCTTTTAATTTCATTCAACGTTAGCGTCTTCAGCCTTAGTCTCTTCGGTGTTGTTTTTTGATTTTAGTACAGCGCCTAAGGTATAAGTCGAATCAGAGGATTCTTCTTTAGCCATGTAACGTGAAAGATCATCCTGTTGAACTTTTTTCTGATAATCACGAATAGAAAAAGCAACCTTTTGTTTATCCTGCTGGATTTCCAAAACAACAGCTTTTAATTTATCTCCGACATTGTATTTTTTAAGAGCTTCATCCGGGTTATCTTCACGGTTTTCGACAAGGTTTGTTTTGTGAATAAGACCTTCGATTCCGCCGGGAACACGCAAGAACACCCCGAAATCAGTAACGGAAGCCACTTCTCCCTCAACCGGTGAGCCGCTTCTGTAATTTTCGCAGAATTCTTTCCATGGGTCTTCTGAAAGCTGTTTAATTCCCAATTTGATATTACGGTTATTGGAATCAACCGCAATAACCATAACTTCGACTTCCTGATCGGCAGTCAACCCGAAATTTTTTGACTTTCTTGTCCATGAAATATCATCTCCGTGGAGGAAGCCGTCGATACCGTCGCCTAATTCAATAAACGCACCGACATTTGTTATTTTTACAACCTTTCGTACGATTCTTGTGCCTACAGGATATTTTTCTTCGACGCTGTCCCATGGGTTGTCATGAACTTGTTTTAATCCCAGCGAAACACGCCCTGCCTGCAAATCGTAACCGAGAACCATACATTCGATTACATCGCCGGACTTTAATATGTCTTGCGGTTTTTGAACTTTTTTCAGCCAGGAAAATTCAGAAATATGGGCGAGACCTTCGATACCTTCTTCCAATTCGATGAAAGCACCAAATTCAGTGATTTTTGTAACCGTGCCTTTGACAATATCATTTACATGATACTTTTCTTCAAAGTGAACCCAAGGATCATCTGTAAAATGTTTTAGAGAAAGGTTTATCCGTTTTTCTTCTTTGTCTATACGAATTACTTTTAAGTGTATTTCCTGACCTTTTTTTACAAAATCTTTAGGGCGGGTAACATGACCCCAGCTCATATCATTTATGTGAAGAAGTCCGTCAAAACCTCCGATGTCAATAAACGCTCCGAAAGACGTAAAGCTTTTTACGACACCATCCACATCAGAACCGATGGGAGTGTTTTCAAAGAAATCATTACGCTTTTGTTCAAGCTCTTCTTCCATGCATTTACGTCTGTTAACAACGATGTTAAGTTTGCCGTCTGAATAAAGACGCTCTATATAAACATTGATTTTTTGATTTAGTAATGTTTCTGGTTTATCGATTTTTTGTGTATCGGCTTGGCTGATAGGAAGAAACGCTCTGGATTCAACTCCGAGCAGTACTTCAAAACCACCTTTTACAATCTTGTCTACTTTGCCTTCGATTGGCTGTTTATCTGTAAACGCTTGTTTTATATTTTTCCAAAAAAGCTTTGCGTCCGCTTTTTGTTTGGAAACAATAACTTCGCCGTATTTATTTTCTTTTAAGATAAGAATAACAGAAACTTTATCACCTATAACGGGAAGTTCTGTGAATTCAGAAACTGGAATTTTTCCTTCTGATTTGTAACCCACATCGATAAAAACATGGTCATGAGTAACCTGTATTACCGTGCCTTCCACGAGCTGACCTTCTTCGAGCAGCTCAAGGCTTTTTAAGTATTCTTCTTGTAATTGGGTTTGAATGTTGTCTGCGTCCTTTGCAGGGCTTGTGTCCTGGCCCACTTCTTTTTCTTCGATCATTGTTTTTCCTTAATTTTTTAGTATATCTTCTCTTTTAATTTGTCATAAACTTCAAAAATGGTCAAGTCCGATGTATCGAAATATTTGACTCCGTCAGCAATTTTAAGGCTTCCTTCGATTTTATTTTTGTCGATCTCGTCACGCTCCAAAATGGCGGTTTTTATCTCTTCTAAGGTCAGACTTGAAACCCCTTGATCAAACCGCCTTTTTGCCCTTGAATCAGCGGAAGCGTCAAGGTAGAAACGATATTCAGCGTCAGGGAAAACTACGGTCGTCATGTCCCTGCCCTCCACTACTATGTTTTTGTCCTTTGCCAGAGAGCGGATTATGTCGTTAACAATATATCTGACAGGAACAATAGCGGAAAGCGGCGATGAAAGGCGGTCAATCTCGTCGGTATGCAAAAGAGCGGAAACTTCCTCGTCGCCAAGCCAAACAGTGTCTTTTTCGTAAGAAATATCGATATTTTTGGCAAATTCGATCACTTTTTCGCTGTTTTTTGTATCAATATTCGCTCTTAAGCACCCTAAAGTTATCGCCCTGTAAAGCCTTCCCGAATTGATATAGGTAAAATCAAGATTTTCGGCAAGTTTTTTAGCGATGGTGCTTTTCCCGGAACCGGCAGGGCCGTCTATTGCAATTACCATGTGTGTTCTCCTATAATTCCGATAACTCTTTTAATGTAAGCGCTCTGGAATTTCCCTCTGCCAGATTGCCTAATTCCACAGAACCAATTCGTACTCTGCGTAACAAAACGGGGTGTAAATGAAAGTGGGAAAAGACACGCCGTATTTCACGATTTTTGCCTTCGACAAGGGTTACACGCAAAGCTTTCAGCCCGGTTCTTTCGACTAACTTTGCCTTGTAATGGACGCCTTCGATGGTTATGCCCTGATTAAATGCTTCAATTGTAATGTCCGGGATCTGCCCTGACGCTTCGACTATGTACTCTTTTTCAAGACCTGAACTTGGGTGTCCCAGTTTGTTTGCGAAGCTGCCGTCGTTAGTAAAAAAAATCAAGCCGCATGACATGAAGTCAAGCCGCCCTACATTGTACAGCCTTTCTGAAACCTGCGGAAGCAAACTTAAAGCCAGAGGTCTGCCTTGAGGATCGCTTGATGAACAAATAAAACCCGGAGGTTTATTCAGAGCAAAATAAAGTTTTCGGCTTTCTGTCTGAACGGGTTTGCCGTCAAAAAGTATAACATCGTTATCAGCTACTTTTGTCCCCTGAGATGTTATAATTACACCGTTTACAGATACTCTGCCGGAAGCGATTATATCTTCCGCCGCACGTCTTGAAGCGACACCTGCGTGAGAAAGAAATACTTGTAACCTAATACTTTTCTCCCTCAAGCTCGAATTTTTCAATATCGTTTTCGCTTAATTTAGGCAGATCTGCGATTGAGTTTAAGTGAAATATTTTTAAGAATTCTTTTGTAGTGCCGTACATCACAGGGCGGCCGGGAATATCTTTTTTCCCGGATTCACGTACAAGCCCCTTTTCGAGCAGCAGCCTGATCATATTGTCTGCCGAGACGCCGCGAATTTTTTCGATTTCCGGCCTTGTTACAGGCTGTTGGTAAGCGACAATGGCGAGCGTTTCCATAGCGGCGCGCGACATTTTGGCGTCGTTTTTTTTGCCGTAACGTTCTCTTAAATTTTCCCAGTATTCACGTTTGGCGTAGATCATCAAACCTCCGCCGATACAAGCGATTTCAAGACCGCAGTCGGCAGACGAATAACGTTCTTTCAGATTTTCAATTGCCGCTGTTACGCTTTCTTTGGAAAGCCCTCCAATGCGCGCGATTGTACCTTCATCAATAGAGTCTCCTTCCATAAGCAAAATTGCTTCGACAAGAGCGGTTTCTTTTTCAATGTTTTTAGTCACAAATTTCTCCGAGTAATGAACAGAGATGTAAGCTGTTATTCTTTGTCCATTGTTAACTGTTAATTGTATTATTTGGTCTTATCAGTATATCACCAAAGAGGCGGTTTTGGAAGAAGATTATCATGCGCATTTTGGCGGCTTCCAATACGGCTAAAAACGCACAGACTATGTCCATAGCTCCGGGCCGTATTATGAGTTCTGTAAACCTGCACTCCCCTTTGTTTTCCAGGAATTCAAGCATTAAGGTGGTTTTTTCTTTTATCGTTACTTCTTCGTAAAGATCGATAATACGCTCAGAGCTCATATTTATTGTTAATGATGAAAATGATTTGACAAGATCCCAAATCTCGACTTTTTCCCACATATCGTCATCAGTGAAAGGCAGGTTATGCTGAAGTCTTTTACGTTCAACTATCCATTCGTTTTCTTTTTCTTTTTCTTCCATCAATTCAGATAATTTTTTGTACTTTTGATATTCGAT
>WQWD01000125.1 GCA_009785545.1 Treponema sp.
CACAACGAACTGACGGAATTAACTATACCTGACAGTGTTATAACTATCGGAGGATCAGCATTTTTTTGGAATAACCTGACAAGTATTACTATTCCAGATAATGTTATTTATATTGGTGATATGGCTTTTGGGGGTGGCAGCCGCCTTGGTGGTAATCATATAACAAATGTTACAATAGGAAATAATGTAAAATATATTGGTAATGGTGCATTTGGAAGAAATCTGTTACGAAGTCTTATAATACCTAATAGCGTTGTTTCAATTGGCTCCGATGCATTTATGCGTAATAATTTAGAATATGTATCTTTAGGAAATAATATTATATCGATAGGCTCGGCTGCTTTTTATTGGAACCGCCTCTCTAACATTAACATACCTGATAGTGTTACTTATATCGGCTCTGGCGCATTTGTTGCTAACCAATTAACAAAAATTATCATCGGTGATAATTTATTATTTAATTCTAATAAATCAAATATAAATAACGAACTGCCTTTAATAAATGTATTTGATAATAGTTTTGATGAATTATATATCGTTAATGAGAGAAGAGCAGGTACATATTTATTATATGCTGGGCAATGGCAAATCAAATAGAAAAATGCATTATTGCAAAAATCCGCACTTCGCCTAACACACGATTAACGCTACGCCGCCTGTTCGGCGGGGTATTAAACCCCTCATTTCCTTACTTGCTCAATCTGACCGTGCAAGCGCGGACGCGACTTCGCTCCGTTCGTCAACAAGGCACAGCTATCATATATTACCAGCTATGTGCAATTGGGCAAGTTAAACCTGAAAATTAAGTTAAATTAATATAATAAAAATATATTTTGAGGTTTGACAAAAACTATGAAATAATATATAAACTGAATATGAAATCAATATTTGGAAGAATAATCATAAATCCACTTTTTATATTGTTGTTTAGTATAATAACCTTAATTTCATTTATAATATATTTATATAACGATCAACGAAATCATATTGATAACATTTACTTTTATACATTAATAATTATAACAATAATTTCATTTATTTTATCAATAATAAAAAACATTAAACATTTTAAGCAAAGTTCAAATGTTTTGTTCATAATATCTATTATATTAATTATTATAACAGTATTTATTTCTTTTATTATATCACTAACTGGTAATTTTATGATTTATGCTTTAATATTTAGCATATGGGTTTATTGTTTTTTTATAATGTTAATAACTTCAATTATATCTTTAGTAAAAAAGGATATATATATTATAAATTACATATTTATTTTATCAGTATTAGCCGTATTTGCTGGTATTAAAACTTTAGAAATTAATGTAAATTATTATGAAAATCAATTATTGAATGTAGCGAAAAACATTAAATATATATATGATAATTCTTATGAAGTATATAAAATTGATAAATTAAATGATATTTTAAAAAAATATGACAATATTGAAGTAATAAGTTTTTCAAATGATTATTTTATTATTAGATCTCGTACTCGTAATACTGGCAGTATACATTGGTTGGAATATGATAGTAGAGAAAAAATTATTAATAAATTGTCTCATAGACAAATAAATAATTACGAGTAGCCCAACTGCACATAACAAACAATAACAGCTCCGCCACCCATTTGGGCGACTACAGTTACATAGAACGTTATGCGCAATCGACAACTAATGTATGATGAAAATGTTGTGATAAAATCACAATAGCATTTAGAGAAGGAAATAATATGATTAACAGAAAAATTGAATATTATTTTGAATTGGTTTATATTTTATCCGAACAATTAAACGAGAAAAAATATAAATATCATTATGAATGAACAGGCTCACTTCGCATAATAATTTATCAAACAGCCGTCAATTAATATTTGCCTTTCCGTATCGGTGAGTTCGCCTAATGTAACAGTAATCTCTGAAATCGTTTCACCTAACACAAAGCCGGTAATATTTTCCTTTTTCCCTTGAACAGCAGCCTTAATATCAGGAAAAAAAACATAAGTGCCAAGAGTCAAATCACTTTCTTTCGAAATGACAAACGGCAAGATACCCCAATTGACAAGGTTTGATCTGTAACGTTTTGTGGCGTATTCCAGCGCAAAATTCGCACTTCCTCCCAAAACCCGCTGGCAGGAAGCCGCCTGCTCTCTTGCCGACCCATCGCCCGGTTTACGAGCATAAATAGCGCTTCCGATTCCAATGCCGGAAAATTCGATGTTTGAACATCCTTCGATGTTTTTGATTTGTTCCAAAACAAAAGGTTGACAGCCCAATTCCTGAACCTCTTTTGCCCTTCCAACATAATCGGGATCTTTGCGGCTTAGTGTAAATTCCGCTAACTTCAGCGGGTTAGATCGATAGGAAGAAGTTTCTCCAGACGGGATTAGTTCGTCGGTGGTTGTAACAGGATCTGTAATAAAACTGACAACTTTGACAAGCAAGTTTTCGGCTAACGCAGGCATTTTTGGCCAATCTTTAATGTTTGGGCCGAATACAAGCTCTGTCTGCGGTTTGGGATTACCGATACCGTTGTATGCACGTTTGTCGTAAATAGTTTTGTCAAAGAAGAATTTGTGTTTGCCAAAATTAAAATCGAGCTCTGCGGCGGAAGTTATTTTTCCTCCATTGATTGCTGTTGCCGCAATGGAGCGGGCATCCATAAGAGCGACAGAGGCTATTTGCCCGTCATTTGGTTTTGAGCCTTCACGGTTTAAAAAGTTGCGAGTAACATGGCGGACAGACAGTTCATTGTTGGCAGGAGTATCTCCTGCTCCAAAACATGGGCCGCAAAACGCTTCCCGCACAAGCACACCGGCTTTCATGAAAGTTTCGACAGCGCCGTTTTTAACAAGTTCAAGATATGTAGGCTGGCTTTCCGGGTATACGCTCATTGTAAAATTATTATTCCCTATAGAAGCGCCTTTCAAAATATCTGAGGCAGCCATAATGTTTTCAAAAATACCGCCCGCGCAGCCTGCAATGATCGCCTGCTCCGCCCAGACTCCGCCATCTCGGCATTTCATTCCAAGACCAAGATTTAAACCATAACTTTTGTTATCTTCTTCTGTTTTCGCAAAAATGTCTTTAGCGTTCTTTTGCAATTCTTTTATCGTGTAAACATTGCTTGGGTGAAACGGCAAAGCAATACACGGCTCAATTTTAGATAAATCTATTTTGATAAATCCATCGTAGTATGCCGCGTGCGCAGGTTTTAATTCTTTCCAATCTTCTCCCCTATCATGATCATCAAGATATGTTTTAACTTTATCATCGGTTTCCCAAATCGATGACCAGCAAGTTGTTTCGGTTGTCATTACATCGATTCCGTTACGAAAGTCAACAGAAAGATTGGCGATCCCCTCTCCCACAAATTCCATCACTTTGTTTTTAACATAACCATTATTAAATACAGCGCTGATAACAGCCAAAGCCACATCTTGCGGGCCGACACCTTTTGCAACCTCGCCTTCCAGAAAAACCCCGACAATTTCCGGCATCGGCATATCGTATGTTTTTCCTACAAGCTGTTTAGCGAGCTCACCGCCGCCTTCGCCAACTGCCATTGTGCCTAAGACTCCGTAACGGGTGTGGCTGTCCGAGCCAAGAATCATCTTGCCGCAGCCTGCCATCATTTCACGGTTATAACTGTGTATCACCGCAATGTGGGGAGGCACGTAAATCCCGCCGTACTTGCGTGCCGCCGAGAGAGCAAACACATGGTCGTCCTGATTTATTGTTCCGCCAACAGCGCAAAGACTGTTGTGGCAATTTGTTAAAACATACGGAACAGGAAATTTTTCCATCCCGCTGGCACGGGCAGTTTGAATTATCCCGACATAAGTGATGTCGTGCGAAGTCAGAGAATCAAATTTAAGAGATAAATTGTTATCCGTGCTTTTGTTGTGCGATGAAAGAATACCATGCGAAATTGTTCCTTTACGAGCCTGCTCTTTCGATACAGATACACCGAGTCGTGCCAATTTTGCCTGAACATCCGCATCATCTTCGATAATATCTTTTCCATTTATGAGATAAACGCTTTTATTGTAAAGTTGAATCATATAATCTCCATTTTATAGTCATTTGGTTCTTGAGATTTTATCATAATATCGCTATAGTGTGTATAATGGCACAGAATAAAAACATACGCAATTTTTGCATTATAGCGCACATCGATCACGGCAAATCAACTCTGGCGGACAGGTTAATCCAAAAAGCAAAACTTGTTGATGATCGTAATTTTAAAAATCAGATTCTTGATAACATGGACATTGAGAGGGAACGCGGCATAACGATAAAAAGTCAGGCCGTCGCAATTCCTTTCACGACTGAAGACGGCACTACCTACACTCTAAATATGGTAGACACTCCGGGTCATGTTGACTTTAGTTACGAAGTCAGCCGAGCGATTAACTCCTGCGAAGGCGCTTTACTTTTAATTGATGCGACTCAAGGCGTACAGGCGCAAACCCTTTCCAATATGTATCTGGCACTTGAGCATGATCTTGAAATAGTACCTGTAATCAACAAAATCGATATGCCTGCCGCAGATATTCCTCGCATTAAACAACAGATTGACAAAGACTTAGGCTTGGATTCAGACTGCGCCATGTTAGTTTCGGCACGTCAAGGGATCGGCATTGACGAACTTTTTGAGGCGATCATAGGCCAAGTCCCTGCGCCTTCCGGCGATTCCGAATCTCCTTTGCGTGCGTTGATTTTTGACTGCCATTACGATCCTTATCGAGGCGTTGTCGTACACCTTCGGCTTTTTGACGGTAAAATCAAAAAAGGTATGAAAATTACTTTTATGTCCAACAGCTCTGTTTACGAAGTTGAAACTGTCGGAGTTTTTAAACTTGCTCTTGTCGAAACGGGAGAACTTTCCTCAGGAGAAGTCGGTTATATCATCGCAGGAATTAAAACTGTAAGCGATGTCCATGTTGGCGACACTGTAACAAACGCTGATAATCCTTGCGCTTCTCCGCTGCCCGGTTTTCGTGAAGTAAAACCTGTTGTCTTTTCTTCGATTTATCCTGTTGATTCCAATGACTACGAAGAATTACGCACAAGTATGGATAAACTAAAACTCAATGACGCTTCTCTAATCTTTGAAAAGGATTCCTCCGCCGCTTTAGGTTTTGGTTTTCGCTGCGGCTTTTTGGGGCTGTTGCACCTTGAAGTAATTCAGGAACGCCTTGAACGTGAATTTGATCAATCGGTAATTTTCACGGCTCCATCG
Organism: Treponema sp.; assembly: GCA_009785545.1. Lineage (GTDB taxonomy): Bacteria > Spirochaetota > Spirochaetia > Treponematales > Breznakiellaceae > WQXQ01. The sequence goes on from WQWD01000125.1 coordinate 5,245, forward strand.
GTAAAATACAAAATACAGATTCGTGGAGGAGAAGAACTTTTTATTGATAACCCTGTGGAGTACCCGGAAGAAGGCAAAATCGAAAGTGCGGAAGAACCGTACATTCGGGCGTCAGTGATAACTCCGACAGATTTTCTTGGAAATGTTATGACACTCTGCATGGAAAAACGAGGCGTACAAACCAACATGACTTACCTTGACGAAAAACGTGTTGAGATGATTTACGATATGCCGCTTTCAGAAGTGTTATTCGATTTTTATGATCGCCTAAAAAGTATAAGCCGAGGTTATGCGTCATTCGATTATGATATTTCCGGCTACAAACCTACAGAACTTGTTAAACTTGATATTCTTTTAAACGCAAAACCTGTTGACGCCCTCTCTCAATTAGTTTTTAAGGGAAGTGCGTATGAGCGTGCCCGCAAATTCTGCGAACGTCTCCGTGACGAAATACCACGCCATCAATTTAAAATTCCCATTCAGGGAGCAATTGGAAGCACTGTTATCGCCCGTGAGACAATCAATGCCCTTCGCAAAGATGTACTTGCAAAATGTTACGGCGGCGACATAACACGCAAACGCAAACTCCTCGAAAAACAAAAAGAAGGCAAAAAACGCATGAAAATGGTCGGCGATGTAGAACTGCCGCAAAGCGCATTTTTAGCGGTTCTCAAATCACGGGATGAATGAGCCGCACCACGGAAATCAATTCTTGATTTCGCCGACAGGGCTTTTCGCAAGCCGCCTGCCAACCTCTGCGTGGGGGTGCAATTTTGTATGTGGGGTGACAGACACAGGCTCCGTGTGCCTGTCACTCATGCGCTGCCCTGCCTATGTAAATCAGTAAATCCTAATTTTTAGGAAATATTTTCAGGGGACAGACATAAAGTTGAAGTGCCTGACACTAAGCGTGACCAGTGTGTGGTGCAGCGGCAAAATATTTTTCAGAAAATTTCAATTTCGATAAAGCACCACGCATATCTAACCCATATATATGTATGAAAATAAACACAAACTTTAAAGACAGCGTTTTCACTAAATTATTTAGCGAACCCGATTTACTGCGGGAGCTGTACTGCGCTCTTGAAGGGACTACCCTCCCTCCTGACTTACCGGTTTCCATTAACACACTCGAAAACGTAGTGTTTATGGATTTATACAACGACATCTCTTTTGAGATTGGCGGAAAGCTTGTTGTTTTGATTGAACATCAAAGTACGATCAATCCTAACATGGCTTTACGCCTTTATTTGTATAATGCCCGTGTATTTGAACGAATAATCAAAGGGAAAAATCTTTATTCAAGAAACCGCCTGTCCATTCCATGGCCTGAGTTTTTCGTTCTGTACAACGGCAAGGAACCTTATCCCGATAATGCCACTCTGCGTTTATCGGATTTATTTGAAAAACCGCAAGATTTGGGATTGCCAAAAAAAGCAAACCCTTTGCTTGAACTCGAAGTAAAAGTAATCAACATCAACGAGGGTAAAAACGAAGCTATTGTTAACCGCTGTAAAAAACTTGCAGAGTACAGCACATTTATTGCCAAGACAAGGAGCTTTGAAAAGGATTTGCAGGACAGAGAAAAAGCGGTAAAAGCCGCTATAAAATATTGCTCAAGGTATGATATACTGAAAGAGTTCTTGGAAACTTATGCTTCGGAGGTTTTGAATATGTTACTAACTGAATGGAACACAGAAGACGCTCTCGCTGTACGATTTGAAGAAGGTCACACTGAAGGGAAACGTGAGATTGCGAAAAACTTATTGTCGGAAGGTTTTGCGGTTGAGGTTATTCAGCGGACTACGGGGCTCTCTTTGGAGGAGATACAGGAATTGTAGACAATCATGGCAGGCGGAGCCTGCCTGAGTGTATCACCGTGTTATGTGTTGCAATTATGTTTGGGTGCCAGATACTATGATATAAAAAGTTAGGAAAGATTGGTATCCTGATCTGACGGGATCAGAGAGCCGGCAGCAGGTTGAATTATGTCGTGAGGACGCACATAAAATGTCGTGATCCTCGA
>WQWD01000126.1 GCA_009785545.1 Treponema sp.
AGCTGTCGGTTATTGGTTTTTTCACCGCTCTCATTGTCGGCAAAAGTGCCATTAACGATGAAAGCAGAGTCGCTACAATCCCCGAACCGATAATAACAGGAATGTTCCACACACTGCGGAAGATCGCTGTAGTGCGGAAACCAAGCCCGTCACTCATTACGTCACCCATCATGCTAAAGTCAATGCCGTGTACTACTACCGGGTAATTTATTATGCAGCCCAAAATTATCCCCAAGACTGAACCGATAAATCCCAGAAAGCCCGCTTCCAGCATATAAGTTATGATCATCTGTCTGTCTGTCATGCCCAACGCACGCATCATTCCAATTTCTTTTGTTCGTTCCAGTATCGCCAGCAAAATCGTGTTGGAGATTACCAAAAAAGATATTAAAAACAAAAGATACGATAGAATTTGCGGCGCTCCAACTTGTAACGCTTCAAACCCAAGATACTCTTCCATGTATTCCTGCCATGTACGCACGGCAAGGTTTTCCGGCAAAGTGTAACTCATGGAAGCCAGACCTCGTTTCAATGCGGCGGTAATTACAGGAGAGCTTTCGCTGACACCAGGAAGCCGATAATCGGGAACACCTCTTTCTCTGATGATTAGCTCGGTAACCGCACCTTGCAGCATCATGCCTCTTTCGTCTTGCAGAACATCCAACGGGATAAACGCAGTATTGCCATTGGGAAGCGGAGCCGGCGAATTGATTACCCCGACAACGACCACATCCAAAAGCTGATTCACATGGCGCACAGCTCCTCTGAAACCCGCACGAATCATTGCGTCTAAAACCAGCTCAAGCAACCTATCATCTTCTTCGATTAAAAGATACATATCCAAAAAGTCGATATGTTCATACGCAGCCTTTACCATATCTCTGTCTTCGGGGCGCAGCGCAAGCCATAACTCGGCATCCCATCTGTCTGAACGGATCATCTCCGGCACTGCCCTAATGTCGATAATCGCATTGATCCGCACATCATTGCGGTTTGTTGCGGCGATCATGTCCCAGTAACGATCAAGATCTTCTTGAGGAACATTTCTCCGCAGGATCAAACGAGGGTTGCCTTCGGCGGCTCTTGTGTCTTCCGGCGTAAAAAAGTTTGAGGCAGCCGGAGCTCGTTCGTATAACGAGCGGATAAAATTCGCTTCTGCTTCATCTTGCGCTGTAACAGCGATTAACTCTTCCAGTTCAAATTGCAGCGGGCGGGTAGGAATACCAACCCTAAGCCTTTCAGCGGCGACAGTTCCCACAGTGATTTCAAAATTGCCGTTTTCTACAAAGCGGCCAAAGTCAACGTATGACACATAACGCAGGACTTCCCGCTCGGCATCAGGGCAAACTCCGAAAAACAACATGGGAGCGGAACCTGAGCCTGAAAACAAAGTTCCCGCAAATGTAAATCTGGGAGCTGAAACATAACCTTCACGTGACAGAGCTTCCTGAAAAATTTCCCAGTTCATAAAAGTTTCATAACTGGGCAGCTCATCCCTTCTTTCAAAGTAAAGTACAGTTTGCAATTTTGCAGCGCCTATCTCAAAGTTAACGATATTTCTGCGTGACTCAATCGCCATACCGCCCAGCCAACTGCTCAAGAAAATATACAAAGCAACACTGATCATGATCGCCAGTGCGGTAAGTACTGTCTTTGCTTTGTGGCGGGCAAGATTGCGTAAAGCAATCTTTTTTAATTCCCATATACCAAATAAATTCATTACAACCTCACTTTAGCTTTTCACGTCATCAGATTCGATCTGACCGTCACGAATACGAATAAGGCGGCGAGCATAATCCATAACCATTTGATCATGAGTAGAGAAAATAAACGTTGTCCCTTCTGATTTATTTAGTTCGAGCATAAGTTCTAGAATTTCACGCCCGATTTTTGAATCAAGGTTTGCTGTCGGTTCATCAGCCAAAATAAGAGCGGGCTTTTTTACAAGCGCACGGGCGATAGCTACACGCTGCTGTTGCCCGCCAGACATTTCTTTTGGCCGGCGTTTTGCCATATCATCAAGACCTACGTCTTTTAAAACCTTGGCGGTGCGCTCTTTAACTTCTTTTTTATCAATACCCATCAGTGTAAGAGGGAAGGAAACATTTTCTTCCACCGATAATACAGGAATCAAATTGTAAGCCTGAAAAATAAAACCGATTTTATGCCTCCGCAAAAGAGCCAACCCATTACGGGTCATATCTTTTGTGCTTGAACCGCCAACGATAATATCTCCCGCAGTAATCGTATCGAGACATCCGACCAAGTGCAGGAATGTCGATTTCCCGCTGCCCGAAGGGCCTGCGATAGCGGCAAATTCACCGCCCTTAAATTCAAGGTTTACCCCTCGTAAGGCGTGTACCGTCTGATTGCTTAAACCGTAGTCTTTTACTACATTTTCCGCTTTTACAACTGTCATTTTTTATCCTCCATTATTTCCATTTGTACTATTGAACTAATACAAATATATATGTACTAGTACAATATGTCAAGTGTTTTTTAAAAGTTTTTTATTTTTTTTTGAGGCGGACAAAAAGTGAAAACGGACTGCAAAAAAAACGCATACGGCATCTGACACCGTATGCGTTCTCTATCCTAATATCGGCTGGAAGATCAACCTCTGTTTACCCCCAAGGGTCACTAAAATCGTCAAACGACAAAGTATCGTATGAATTAAGGTGCAGCGGCAGTAACACACTGTCATAGAATAACCATCCGCCTCCCCCTACGACCAAAGTAATATTACTGAATTCGCCCGGTTTTACAAAGTAAAATTCAAAAACAGCCGATTGACCACTTATAGATGCCCATGCATGATGATCCGTATCAGTATTACTACTAACCAGCTCTATATGCGCCCAACTGCCAGAATACTCTACGGGTATATCTTCGAGTGTTATGCTGAAATTAGATTGCTGGTCGGAAAAAGCGGTAAATGCTATATAACTTGCCAACTCAGTGATATCCATCGGGGCTGTAGCGTAGACGATCCTATCCACTTCAACCAATATTTCATCCCTTTCCTCATACCGAAAATCCAGAACAAGAATAACATTGTCCAGCGGAAGGTTTACGTTTTGTACCTCAAAAGTAATTGAAGACTCTGTTCGGCCAAGTTCCCAATTAAAACCTACTGTTTCCCACGTATCAGCATTCAGCACCCTTAATCTGGAAGACCATACCGGCTCCGGAAAACCAGAATCCGTCAGTTCAGTATAATGAGGTTCCAGCCCTGTAATAGTTATCGTTACGGGTGGTGCAGCAACTACAAAAATTTGTACCTCTGCATAAACATCAGGGCGACCTGCCACTTGCGCTCTGACAAAAAAGTGGAAATTATTGGTGGGAGCCCAGTAGTGCACTGAGAGCAGGCCGTCAGCATCTATTGCCGCTACCGGTCCATCCCCCCACCAATATTCAGGATCAAACCAATTAACAAAGCGGGCAACGCTCCATTCTATATCATGCGCTCCTGCCGGGTCTACGGTTGCGGAAAGCTGCAGTTGCTGCCCCGGCATCAAATTAGTAACTCCCGGATCTATATTGATATCTAAGGCTTCCGTAACTGTTACTTTTACAGAGTCAGTTATCGTAGGGTGATTACGTGCCGTAGCTGTAACGGTTATTTCTGTATCAAAGTCTGCCGTAGGCGTCAAAAGACCGTTTACCATTGTTCCGGCATTTTCAGGGTAAATCGACCAGTCAACATTTTGGGATGCTCCTTCCGGCGTTATCGCTGCGGAAAACTGATACTGTCTGCCCTGCTCTACAAGGTAATCTTCAGATACATTAAGCGGCAACATTATGGTAATCCCTGTTGGGTTTGGAGCGGACGGCGGTGGGTTTTCAGGGGTATCGCAAGCTGCCAGCGAAAATGCGATTATCGCGGCAAATACAAAGGCTAACGCCGGGGGTAATACCGTACCCCGTAAATCTCTTCTTCTCATGTTCATCTCCTTGAATAATTAAACATATACTTCTATGAGTATACTCAGTTATGTATACTCATAGAAGCATATTGCACGGTACTATTTTTCCGATGAAAGCGTCAAGCCAAAAATACACAGCCTGCAAAAAATAACATGATTTTTTTGAATATTCTACAACAGAACTTCAAAAAGATGAAAAACATTTTGGACAACTTTTAAGTACCACGGCCGTTTGAGCCATGCTTCAAGGGTGATTTCTTCGCTTTTTTCCAATGTTTCCAGTATGTCTTTTTTTATTTCATCTAGTATCGGAGCGCCACAGATATAAACGGCATTTTCAAAATGCAGATAAAAACTGCGGAAATCCATATTGATAGTTCCCGTAACGGCAAATTCGTCATCGCTTAATAAAGTTTTTTCATGGATAAACCCTGGAGAGTATTCATAAATGCGCACACCCACTTCGAGTAAATCCTTGTAATTAGACTGAGTTGCCATGTGGACAAACCACTTATCCCATCGTTTTGGAGTGATAATGCGTACGTCATTGCCGCTCTGCACAGAAATACGCAGAGCATCGATCATTGCGTCATCAACAATCAAATAGGGCGTGGTAATATACACATATTTTTTGGCGTTGTAAATCGCCGCTTTGTAAACTGTTCGGGCAATTTTATCAGATGTATTTGACGGACCGTCGCAAAATGGCTGAAAAAAACCTGAGGGTTTGCAATCAGTGTCTTTGATTGAATGATTTGGTTTATACAATTCATAGTTGGAATTTTCTTTGGTTTCATAATCCCACATTTGTAAAAACGTTACAGTTAAACTCCAGACGGCATCACCTTCCATTCTGATTGCGGTATCTTTCCAATGTCCAAGTTTATCGTACAGATTGGCGTACTCATCGCCAATGTTGATACCGCCGGTATACCCGATATGCCCGTCGATAATCGCAATTTTTCTGTGATTGCGGTAGTTGTAATACATATAAGTAGAAAGCTTAAATACATCATGAAAGCGGACAATACGAATATTATTTTCCGCAAGATCACAAATAAATTTTTTGGGCGCAGAAATAATACTGCCAAAATCATCTGTCATAATCCTAACTTCGACACCCTGCCGTGATTTTTCTATCAGCAAATTTTTTATATTGCTCCAAATTTTTCCTTCGCTTAAAATAAAATATTCAAGGAAAATAAATTTTTGGGCAGCTTTTATATCTTTTAAAAGAGCTTCAAAATACAATTCCCCCAGAGGATAATACCGGCAGTCAGTATTGGCATAAACGGGAAAGCCTTTTCTTCCCAAAAAACCGGCAATCCTTTTTCTGTCCGGGTAAGCGGCATTAAGAGCATTATAAATGCCTTTTTCCTTGCACAAAAATTGATTACCGTATTCAATAGATTTATTAAGCCGGTGATGTTTATTCCATAAAGTTTTAGTTCTTCCCCAGATCAAATAATAAAGCAAACCAATTACCGGCAGTGTAAGAATCAACACAATCCAGACAATCGAAAATGAATTTGCTTTTCTGTGCATTATGATAACCAAAACGATAAAGATCGATAACATATCAAAAATTTGATAGATAAGAGCCGCCTGATTTCTTACAAAAAACATCAGGTAAATACTAAATCCAATACGCAATAAAAAAATAACTCCAAACCAAATAGCTCTAAACATTTTCTACTCCTTCATTTTTTTTAGTTCATTTAACGCCGCAAGCCCAAAAACATCTTTTGTTTTAAGTTCTTCGGTTAATGTATTTGGTACTAACATCATTGAATTGCCGGCCTTTAAACCTTCGTTTAAGATAGTCAGTATCTTGAGTTTCATTGCGCCTTCATTTTTTGCGTAAATAGAGATAGCTTCTTCGAGTTTTTTGGCAATTTCAATTTCCGCTTCGGCAAGAAAAATACGGGCTTTCTTTTCACGTTCCGCCTGAGCCACACGGGAAAGCGAGTCCTGCAGAGGTTCGGGTATCTGAATATCCACAATCTCGATATGAAGAACAGTTATTCCCCATTCGGTTGTTTTTTTATCAACATATTCCTGAATTTCTTTTTCGATTATGTCGCTGTGCTCAAGAAAGGTTGAAAGATCGTGGCTGGAAATGGCGTTACGAAGAGCGGTTTTTGACGACAGGATAACCGCATCGGCATAATTTGCAACTTCTAAAACCGCCTTTTGCGGATCCCACACCAGCCAGAAACAAATTGCGTCAACATTAACTGTAACAGAATCACTTGTTAAAGTTTTCTGCGTTGAAAAATCAGAAACTCTGATACGAATGTCCACAAGCTGCGCAATCCTGTCCGCCAGCGGAATCAGAAAGAAAAGCCCGGGGCCCTTAACTTTGCGAAATTTTCCAAAACGCAGGACAATGGCTCTTTCCCATTCATCGGCTTTACGAATCGAAGAAACCAGCAGTATTACAACAAGAAAAATCACAGCTCCTCCCCACAAGCTTGTTAAATCCTGCATATACAATTCCGATTTTTCAGGAATACGGTAAACTATCGAAATAATAACTGCCGTAATCACAAGCACGATTAATCTGATAGCTGCTAACGTATAATCGTTTTTCTTTTTAATGATCATTTTATCTCCTTTAACTGTAACTCAATTAGTTTTATTAGTTCTTTATTCTCTAAACCTAAATCCCTCATATCCTGCACAAAACGTGCAACTACTTCCCGTATTTTACGGTTCAGGCTGTCGTCTTCCATCACTGTTTTTTTATCGGAGATATAAGTTCCGCTGCCTACTTGAGTTTCGAGTATTCCGCGTATTTCCATCTCGCTGTACGATTTTGCGATAGTATTAGGATTTGTTTTAAGTTCTACCGCCAACGAGCGGATTGTCGGCAGTCTGTCGCCGGGTTTCATCCGCCCGGACAAGATGGCGTATTCAATCTGCTGAATTATTTGTCTGTAAATTGGAGTCCCGTTTGAGGGATCAAGCGAAAAATTAACAGCGCAAATTGTTTTAGCGTCATCGCAATTTTTTACGCCGGTTAAAGTTTTTGTTTCTCTGGTTTTTGTAATTGTACTACTCATCTAATACAATTATGTGCGTACTAATACAATGTGTCAAGCAGCAATTCTAAATTTGAATGAAAACTCTCTGTCCAGTCAGGGCAGGGGCAGGCTCTCAGAAAAACTTCGCCGAAGAGTCCGCTCCAGAACCTCAGCAGACAATAGAAAAGCTTCAAATAAATTGGAATTGCAATGAAAATATTTTTAATTGCTGAGTTTCTTGCACGGGGAGCGGCGAAAATGTTTTTCTGAGAGCCTGCC
>WQWD01000127.1 GCA_009785545.1 Treponema sp.
AAGCTCTCCTTCGGCGTTTTCGGCAATAAACGCAAATGTATTCAATTCTTTGTTAATTGTTTTTTCTTTTACAACAAAATCTTCTAATACAAGACAGGAATTATCTTCCGGCTCAAAACCGATGGGCTGAAGCCCCCATTCTTCACGTAACGCATTGTACCACTGGAGCACCTCGTTTTTCATTTCCTGATCTTTGAAACGATACCATTGTTTTTCGGTTTCGGGGTATTGGTTTAAAACATCTCTGAACGCACGAAAAACACCTTTGTTTCTGCCAAGCGCAGCTGCCAATTCTTCCCGAAGAACAGGGTTCTTTAAGCCGGAAATAAATTTTTCCATCAAGCGGAAGCCGTCACCTGAGTCCCAACTTGGAATGTTGATAAATCGATCTTCCCCAAAATCGATGTCTTTATCGTATTGATGATTGGAAATATCAAATATCTGTCTTTCCTGAGCGTCAAATAAAAATTCCCCTTCTTGATTTTCCATGTGAAAGAGAATATCGTCTAGTAAAATTTTATCGAGCTCAAAATTCATAAATGCATTGTAGCATAAAATTGTAAAATTATATATAGTAATTTATAGTCAATTAATTTTATTAATTGACTATTTCCGATTGTAATTACTTATTGTACAAGAAATTATTCAATTCCTTGTACAATAAGTGAAATTAAAGGAGTATAAAATGGAAACAATGAAAAGAACGATAGATTGCGGTGCGCTGAGGAAAAGCGACGCAGGGAATACAGTTATTCTTAATGGTTGGGTACACCGTAAACGCAATCATGGCGGGATATTTTTTATTAATTTAAGGGATCGTTACGGAGTAACACAAGTTACGGTTGATACTGAAGCAAACACAGGTCTTGCAGCGATTTGTGATGAACTGCGAAACGAATACTGTATTGCTGTAGAAGGGACAGTAAATACCCGCCCCGATGACATGGTTAATATGTCGATGGCGACAGGCGAAGTTGAGCTTTTTGCTTCCAATATCGTGATTTTGAACAAAAGCGAAGTCCTCCCTTTTCAAATAGATGAGGAATCCAAAGCAAACGAGGATTTGCGGCTGAAATACCGTTATCTTGACCTTCGCTCAGGAGCTATGCAGGAACGTATAAAATTACGAAGCGAAACCGCTTTTGCTGTTCGTGAATGGATGACATCTAACGGTTTTTATGAAATAGAAACGCCCACTTTTATCAAATCAACGCCGGAAGGAGCCAGAGATTTTTTGGTTCCTTCAAGATTGTATCCGGGAAAATTTTACGCTTTGCCTCAGTCTCCTCAATTATACAAACAAATTTTGATGGTGTCTGGCTTTGACAAATATTTTCAGATAGCCCGATGTTACCGTGATGAGGATTCAAGAGGCGACAGACAGCCTGAGTTCACCCAAATCGACATCGAAATGTCGTTTGTCTCCAGAGACGATGTTCTGACAATGACTGAAGGGCTTATGTCTCATGTGTTTAAAAAAGTTAAAGGCATAAATCTCCCAAAGAGTTTCCGCCGTTTATCTTGGGAAGACGCGATGGAGCTTTACGGCAGTGATAAACCCGATTTACGCTTTGACATGAAACTAAATGATTTCAGCCATTTTGTCGAAGCGAGCAGTTTTCAGGCTTTCAAAGAAGCGCTCTCGGCAGGCGGTGTTGTAAAAGCCCTTGTCGTAAAAGGCAAAGCCGACTATTCACGAAAACAAATCGAAGAACTCGAATCTCATGCAAAGATTTACAAAGCAAAAGGCATGGCGTGGATGAAAGTGGCAAATAATGGAGAGGGAACAGCGTTAACATTGGAAGGGGGAGCTTCCAAATTTTTTGCGGATAACACATCTCAGGTAATCAGCGGATTGGAGGCAGAGCTTGGTGATTTAATTTTGATGGTCGCCGACTCAAAACGTCATGTCGCTAATGTTTCGCTTGGAGCTGTTCGATCAAAATTGGGGCGTGATCTTGGTTTAACCTGCCCAAAAGACAATAGCGATCCGCCAAAATTTGAATTTGTGTGGATTATTGACTTTCCGATGTTTGAATATGATGAAGACGAAAAAAAATGGGGAGCGGCTCACCATCTTTTCACTTTGCCTCAGGAAAAATATCACGAAACAATGGAAAGTGATCCAGGCTCTGTAAAAGGCGACCTTTATGATCTTGTGTTAAACGGTTATGAGCTGGCGTCAGGCTCAATTCGTATTCATGATTCAGCGATGCAAAAACGTGTTTTTAAAATTGCCGGGATTGACCCTGCGGAAGCGGAAAAAAAGTTTGGGTTTTTGACAGAAGCATTCAAATACGGCGCACCCCCTCACGGGGGTATTGCGCCCGGACTTGATCGCCTTGTAATGATCATGGCAGGAGTTACTTCGCTCAAAGACGTTATTGCTTTCCCAAAAAATTCCTTTGCCGTAAGCCCCATGGATGATTGCCCCTCTGAGGTTGACCCAAAACAGCTAGATGAGCTGAAAATAGTGATCAAAAAGGAACAGTAGGCAATTGCAAAACTCGGTTAGTTTTGCAATTGCCTCACCTTTGTCCTATAAGTTTAGAGTATTAAGATAATTTTCAAACGCTGTTCTGGCAGTTCTGACATTTGCGTTTGCTGTTTCAAGCCTGCCCGCAAGAGCGTCAATTTCGCTGTCCAGCGCTACAAGCCGTCTTAAAAATTCCTGCCCTTGTTGCGTCTGATTTCCAGCGGCTTCAAGATTTCTGCGTGTTCTGTCCTGATCTGCCACAAGCAGATTTCTTTGCGTTTCGATTTCTCTTACAGCAGCTTCTGCAGAATCCACCGCCTGTCTAAGCGCAACAGCTCTTGTTAAAGCCTGCTGTACATGGGCGGGAATTTCATGGCTGGTAGAAAACCTCAACAAAGCATCAGGTCTTAGCGGAAGCAGAGCTACGGTTTCGGAAACAGGACGGCGCTCTGTAACTGTTACAATAGTTTCACGGTTTGGCTCTAAAGTTACATTAAAACGATAAGCTGTCGGAGTTTGTTCAGACGCCGAGGGAGAAATAAGCGTCGTTTGAGGCGTTCTGTTATGTTCGAGAATCAAAGCTTTTGAGTCGGCTGAAGAGTTTATAAAAGTATAATTTCTGATAAAAGACAAATGACGATTGATAGTCATTACACCTCGTGTTACAGTAACTGTATTCACTTCACGTGCATTTGTGTCGTCTGACGACGCTGTTACGGAAAGATCTTCGCCAAAAGAAATCAGCCTGTTTTCGCCCTCGTTCCAAAACTCGATAAGAGCGCTGCCTGCGTAAATTCCGCCGTCATAAACTGTAATTGGACCTGCGGGCAGTCTCATTCCCGTGTTATTTGTTATTTCAGCGCCAAGTCTTGGATGTCTGCCCGTACCGCTAAAAATTAAAGTTCTTCTCGCTTCAATTGTTGATTCAACAAGCGGAAGCATAGCGCTCATACGGCGGTTAAGAGTTACAGGGTGTCTGATTGTAAATTCAAATTGACCTCCGGCGTCTGCTCCGGCGGCTGTTTGAATTACTCCGCCGGCGACAGCTCCTTCAGTAGCTGCCGGACCCATCATTAAGCTTCTTGGGGCAAAGTCCATTTCAATTTCTGCCATAAATTCAGAATCTTCCGCCGCTTGCCGCCTCATTGCCATGGCAGGAGCGGGAGCGCCAAATGCCCGGTCATGAGTGAGAGCTTCCGCAGTTCCGGCAATTGCCAAAGGCAGTACAGGGCGTCTTACAAAAAAAGGAGGGTAGAGCGGTTGGATAAATGATGTCGGCCTGCCTGCGACAAGCGAGAGCTGTACGTTTACCCAGTCGGTATCACTGTCGTTGTCAATGATTGCCCAGCCTTGAAAAAGCGGCTCGGAAGCGCCCAAGTCAAGGCGGTATGATACTTTCCAAATTGGAGACGGAATTACATAACTGATTGATACATCACGCCTCCCTGTTCCCGGAAGATTGATCTGAAGCTGCCTTGTAAATAAATTTCTGGAAGCCGCAATCAAATCCAGCGAGCGGTTTAAGTCTTGTTCGATAGCACTGTCTTTAAAATTAACCGCGCTGACATCTTTTAAGTTAAAAGCTCTAAAACCCTGATTTGTATTTAACAAAAGCCAAGGTTCTACTGTGTGTGAAAAATTTGCCGCAGAGGAAACTCTGTATTCAATTCCGATGATTCTGCCTGTGAAAGCTGTCGGCGCTAAAATTTCAACTTCAGCTCCTCTTAGTCTGGAAAGAATTGTTGCAAAATCAGGTGAATCAGAAAGATCGATGGTTAAACTGCGTAATGTTTCGAATAACGTATTTTCTGATTGGTAAATAACCGATGGATTTGCCGTACCCGGATCGTTAATAATAAGTGTTTTTAAAGCGTCATTTATCGCCTCGAGCCTGAACGGAAGCTCTATTCTTGCGGCTCCTGTTACAGTGCCTGAATGTTCATAAAAAGCGACTCCTGAGGTAAGGATAACGACACGCCTTAAAGGCAGAGCGGTTTCAGGGGCGGAGGTTTCTCTGATTGCCTGCGCAAAAATACTCACGGCGGCGGCGAAAAATAAAATAAATACGGTTATTTTTTTCATGTTAAACTTCCTTTTCAAGTTTTAAAGTTATTGTTGGGGCGTCACAAACTTCGGTTGGCCCAAAATATTGAATCGCTCCCGGAAAAAGAAAACAAGTTTTCTCTGCCCAAGTTACTCGTTTTTCGGCGAATGATTTAAACGGTTTTCCGTCAAGTTCAACTAACGCTTTTTTGATAACAGGTTTTTTTGATCCGTGCCGTTGTTCAAGATTCATCATCATGGTAAGAGGCACGCCGCCTGCTGTCCATTTTGCGGCAGGAGCCGTGAGGTTTTTCACGCTGGAAAGATAACCTGTTAACCCGCACGAGATTAATACAAAAGCGCTGTATCCCAAACTGTAACAGTAATCAGAATCAAAGTTGGAAGGGAAGGCACATCTTCCTTCGTATCCAAAGAAATGAGTCAGAGCGCTGAATTTTCCGTTGTATTTTTTTGCTTCTTTTAAAATGGAAAGTTTTTTTTCTACCATGCCGAGTAAAAGCTTTTCTGTTTCGATACGGGAAACCTGAACATTGCCGTGAGGATCTCGATCCATTAAAAATTGACCGGCAATGTCGGCAGGAAGCGACTTGAAAATTTCAAATGACGCTGAGGTTAGTTTTTTCGAAAGCCAATTGGTTTGTTCGCAGAATTCTGTCAGTTTAGCAAATTCGTCAGCGCCGTCTGCCATTGAATCATTTAGCTCGATTATAAGCTTTTTGATTTCGGGAATAAATTCGACAAGGCCTTCGGGAATCAAAACGACGCCAAAGTTATCGCCGTTATCCGCCCGTTTGACGATTGACGTGCAAATTTGTTCGACAATCTGATCGAGAGACATTGCCTCAGCTTCGACTTCTTCGGAAATCAGGCAGATATTTGGCTGAGTTTGGAGAGCACATTCCAAGGCGATATGGCTTGCAGAGCGTCCCATCAATTTTATAAAGTGCCAGTATTTTTTAGCGCTGTTTGTGTCTCGGCAAAGATTGCCGATAACTTCGCTGTATGTTTTGCAGGCGGTATCAAACCCAAAAGAGGTTTCGATGTGTTCGTTTTTTAAATCGCCGTCAATGGTTTTGGGGCAGCCAATCACTTGAGTATTTGAGCCGTTTGCAAGAAAGTATTCCGCCAAAAGCGCCGCATTTGTATTTGAGTCGTCTCCGCCAATTACAACTACAGCGTCAAGGTTCAATTTTTTTGCGGTTTCCAAAGAGGCGGCAAACTGTTCATCGCTTTCGATTTTTGTCCGCCCCGATCCAATTATATCAAAACCGCCGGTGTTACGGTATTCGTTGATTATTTCTTCTGTTAAAACGATAGTTTTGTTATCGGTTAACCCGCCGGGGCCGCCTTTAAAACCATACAGCGTAGAGTTTGGATTGCCTTTTTTTAAGCCGTCAAAAAGCCCCGCTATAACATTGTGCCCACCAGGTGCTTGTCCGCCAGAAAGAATCACACCAACTTTTAATTCACGATGGATTTGCGTATTGTTTTGGTTTTCGGCTTTTTTGAAAGTGACAAGAGGTTTTCCGTAAGTATTCTTAAAAATTTTACGTATTTCTTCTTTATCTGAAATAGACTCAGTAGGGCAGCCCTTCTCTACAGCTATATCGTCAATAGAGCCGCTGATACCTTCAGGCAGCTTAGGGACGTAGCTATAGCGGGCTTTTTGTAAGGGTGAAATATTCATTGGTTTCTCCTTGATTTAAGATATGATTCTTGATGTTCATAACGAGTAATATTCGTATAAGCCGCCAAGTTCGTGAAAATCAAGATTGGAACCTTTACTTTGCCAAAGTAAAGGTTAGGTTCCATTGGTTGTTGACTTATTTATTCTTATGTCTGTTTTTTCGCAATTTTTTCTTGCGTTTATGAGTAGCAATTTTTCGTAGTTTGCACTTTCTTCCGCAGGGCACTTAAACTCTCCTTGATTTAATATAAACTTAGGGTAGGAAAAATCAGGATTTTTGTCAATAGGCTATCCACTCTATTTCTAAATATTTTTGGATTTTTCTCATCGTGAATTGGGCTAAATATTAATCTCATTTTTTAACATCTCCACGGGGAATCGAACCCCGGTTGCCGGGATGAAAACCCGGTGTCCTAACCGCTAGACGATGGAGACAATCATCGTTGATTACAAAGTATAGGATTTAAAAAAAAATGTCAATAGGCTTGAATAAAAAAAAGAAAATAAATAATAGATTATGTGATGACAAAGTAGGCAAAGTGGCTGCGGGCGGCGGTGTCTGTCAGGGAAAAACTCCGGGGGAGACCGCCTCCGAGCTCCTTCGGATCTCTCCGGCGGGGAGTCTTAGTGTTCTGTCTTATTCGGTTAGCGGAATGGCAAAATGCGTTAATTCTTTATGTAATAAAGAATTAACTTAACGTGACATTGTGGCATTTGAATAAGACAGAACACTAGAGATGTTTTTCCTGCCAGTCTCCGCCGCCCACAGCCACTTTGCCTACAAGCCTGACAGGGTGTTTTTGTCTCAATTATTTGTGTATGTGTTTGTGCCGCTGCCCGCAGTCCCTTTGCGTACTTTGTTGATAGTGGTTTTTTGTTCCAATTATGTTGTGTGTTTGCAATTATGCTTGACTATTTCTACAATGAGGCTGTATAATCTTATTATATGGTTAGAAAACAGCAGTTTGCCAGACAAA
>WQWD01000128.1 GCA_009785545.1 Treponema sp.
AGGGCTGGAAAAAAATCCCTTGGGTGTTGTATGCGACTTTAACGGAAGCGCACGGACAACATCTGTCGATAAAGATTTTTTTGCGGATTTTAACATTAACTTTGAATCCATTAACAGTGAGCCCGGGCAGATTGTTCATCGTATTGTGCCGGAAGGTCAATCTTTGGATTATTGTGCAAAGCTGCTCGAAGATGCTCATACCCGCAATAACGCTTTTGTTCTTGGTTATATGCCGGATTGTGACGGCGACAGGGGAAATCTTGTTATTTGGGACGAAACAATCAATAGCGCACGTGCCCTTGAAGCGCAGGAAGTTTTCGCCCTTGCCTGTATCGCTGAATTTGCTCATCTTGTTTGGACTGGCAATTTGTCTTGTAGTTTGCCTTGCAATTTGCAAGACAAAACCAAAGCCGCTGTTGCGGTAAACGATCCTACCTCGATGCGTATAGACCGCATTGCTGAAAGTTTTGGTATCAAAGTTTTTCGTGCCGAAGTTGGCGAAGCAAATGTTGTTTCCCTTGCCCGTCGGCTTCGTAAAGACGGTTATATCGTGCGTATTTTGGGTGAAGGCTCTGCGGGCGGAAACATCACTCATCCGTCATCGGTTCGAGATCCAATCAGTACAGTTTTTGCGATTGTCAAATTGCTTTCAATTCGTTCAAAAGAAAATAAACCGGGGCTTTTTGAAATCTGGTGTAAACTTTCGGGGCAGACCGAATTGTACAATCCCGATTTTTTGCTTGCTGACATTATTGCCAACATTATTGCCAGTATCCCGAGATTTGTCACTACTCCAGCCTATTCACATAACGCAGTTTTGCGGATTAAAACAAAAGATCATGCTGCGTTAAAAGATCGTTATCAGCAAATTTTTCTGCGGGAGTGGGAACGGCGAAAAGACGAATTAAAAGAGAAGTTTCAGATTTATGATTGGGAAGCCATTGCGTATAACAAAACAATTGAAAAACGCAAATTGAATCGTTTTGGAGAAGCCGGAAAAGGAGGGCTGAAAGTGCTTTTTAAAAACGATAAAGGCGCTGAGATTGCTTACATCTGGATGAGGGGTTCGGCTACGGAGCCGGTTTTCCGCATCATGGCGGATGTGGAAGGAACTGACAATGGGTATGAAAACTATTTGCTTAACTGGCAGCAAAATATGATAATTGAAGCAGACGGATGACAACGAAGAAATAATTAATACAATCAAATTATACAAGGAGATTTTTATGGGAGTTAGAGGAGAACTTTTTTCCAACAAGGTGATTTTGCAAAACAGGACATATTTTTTTAATGTGAAAGAAAATCGCATGGGCGATCTTTACCTGAATATCGTTGAGAGCAAAAACAAAGACAGCGGCGGCTTTGATCGCCAATCAGTGATTTTGTTTGCTGATGATTTGCAGGAATTTCTGAAAGGTTTTGATGAATCTTTAAAAGTGCTGGAAAAATCAGTGCGTGAAAAACGGCACACGGGCAAGACAACTGCAAAACACGGAGAAGCTCGTGAAGAAAAAAAACGCAGCAGTGAGCGAAACGCTTTTGGAGATGATCACGGAAGTGACAGAAAACGGGAGCGAAGCAGTACACGCAGCTTTGAGCGCAGCGGAGATTATGGCGGCGAGCGAAAAGAAAGAGGGCGAAAAACCTTCGGCGAAGGAGACTTTCCAAGGAGTCGGACAACCGAACGTGGGGAAAGAGGGCGAAAACCTTTCGGCGAAAGAGAGCCTGCAAGGAGCCGAACAACTGATCGTGGGGAAAGAGGGCGAAAACCTTTCGGCGAAGGAGACTTTCCAAGGAGTCGGACAACCGAACGTGGGGAAAGAGGGCGTAAACCTTTCGGCGAAAGAGAGCCTGCAAGGAGCCGGACAACTGATCGTGGGGAAAGAGGACGTAAACCTTTCGGCGAAAGAGAGTCCGCAAGGAGCCGGACAACCGAACGTAGCCCGAGAGACCGAAAAACCTTCGATGACAGAAAACCTGCAAAAAGCCGCAGAAGCGAAAGTGACTTTGAGCGTAAGCCGCCAAGGGCAAAGAGAGTAGTTGTCAGAAAACGGGATTGATCGGTGTTATGCGAAAAACAGTTTTAAAACCGATCTAAAATTTTTGAAAGAGCAGAATTTGCCATTTTTTTGATCTCATCTTTTTGTGTCGGGGTTAATTTAGCTGAATCCTTTGAGAAATTAGAATTTATAGCCTCGTTTTTGAACAAGTGCCATGATTCTATATCAAGAGAACCGGCAATTCTTTCAATCATTTTTACAGAAGGGAAACGTTTACCAGATTCAATTTCCCCAATATAACCTGTTGAGGAATCACAGAGTTCAGCCAATTGTGTTTGTGAAATTCGCCGTATTTTTCTATATGCTTTTAAATTAATTATAAATAACTCTTGTATCGTCAAGTATAAAATTCTCCCTAAATTTGGTTATATGAGGCTGCTCCAAAACTTCAGTTTTTGGAACAGTAACCTATAAAAAACGTAGTTTTGCAGACTGCAGGTCGAAAAACTACAGAAGCCAGTGACAAAACAACCAGTTTTGGAACAGGCTCTGTTGCCCATTTTTATCTTTTTATATGTTAATAGCCTATAAAAGACTTGACACTGTGTTATAAGATAGGATAATGTTAAAATAATGCTATGAGATAGTAAAATATAATGAAATTTGAAGGAGTTTTTATGAAAACTACAGTAAAACTGATTGGGTTTATGTTATTTTTAATGGCTGGAGTATGGTCAGTTGCAGCGCAAGATTTAATCATATTAAGAGATGGCAGTGTAATCGAAGCGAGAGTAACTGAAATATCTCAAACGGAAATCCGCTACCGCCGATTTGATTTTTTGGATGGTCCCATATTTGTCATTCCTGCAGCCAACGTTCTTTCTATCAGGTTTGAAGGCGGCACTACCCAAACTTTTAGCCAACCTGCCCCCGCCGTACAGCCGCATACTCAGACAGCAGGGACACGAGCGCCAAGAACTACAGGCACGGCGATTGACCCGAACAGGTTTATATTTGGTATTAGCGCCAATGCGATTGGTTTTGCATTACCTTTCTCTGGGGGTGGGAGCGGAATACGTTTAGAGCTGGGCAGAGGCAGCTTTAATACGGAAATAAATCTTGGGGGTAATAGGCATGGGTTTGTTGGTTTTGTCACATTTAATAATTTTTGGCATGGCAGAATAGGAGGCTTCTATCTTGGAGGAGGACTAGGGGTAACTTCTTTTGGATATTGGTATTGGGATAATAGTAATAGTAGAGAAATAATTCGTAGTGTTTCAGCCTTTAAATTTGGGTTAAACACCGGTTATAAATTTGTGACAGGATCGGGCTTGTATTTCCGTACAGGCATGTTTTTGGGTTATGGCGTAGGGTGGCGTAATCGGTTTGTTTTTAACCCGGACATTTCAATTGGCTGGACAATGAGGTAAAAACCTGCTTTTATTCAATCAAAAAATGTGATAAGCTGGGCGTTAGGAGAAAGCTTATGGTCGATGCAGCAAGAATTGACGATTCCGAAGAAAAAACAAATTATACATACGCCGATTACCTCGAATGGGAAGGGCTGGAAAGGTATCAGCTCATTAACGGAGAAGCATATTTGATGGCTTCTCCTTCGGTTGCACATCAGGCAATAGCTATGGGGTTATCCGTTAAATTTGGAAACTGGCTTTCAGGGAAATCATGCCAAGTATTTGCCGCTCCGCTGGATGTGCGATTGTTTCCCAAACAAGACAAGTCCGATAACACTGTACTGCAGCCTGATTTGTTGGTTGTTTGCGATAAAAAAAAGCTCTCGAAAGGCTCTGTAGACGGCCCTCCCGATTTAGTCATTGAAATTGTGTCGCCCTCAAATACACATAGCCAATTATTCCATAAATTTCATTATTATCTTAAAGCAGGTGTAAAGGAATATTGGGTTATTGATCCTGAGGCAAAAAAAGTAAATCTTCATAATTACGATAATGGTCGTTATATTATCACCGTATATGACGATAATGAGACCGTTCCTGTTACGATTTTACCCGGATTAGAAATCTCTCTTGAAGATTTATGGGCAAGGGCGAATATTTAGTGTCTGTCCATAAAGTGGTTCTTTATGGACGACACTTTGTATTTTCTCACCTTTTTTTGCAAAAAGGTTATGAAAATACGTCTTTCAAGGAAGCCTGTCTAAAATGCTCTGCATTTATAGACAGAGTTGTTGAAAATCAAAAGGTGTGATAAACTGATCTTATGAGTGAATTAAACATTGCCCAAATCAAAGAAAGAGCGAAAGAGTATGTCGCTAAAGAAAAAGATTGTCATTTCAGGGAAGAAGTAGAAAAACTTTTATTTCTTGATACAGAGGAAGCTGACAAAGAGTTAATCGATCGTTTCTACCAAAATCTGGAATTTGGAACAGGCGGTCTTAGAGGCATTATCGGCGGCGGTTATAATCGCATGAATTCATTGGTGGTAAAAAGTGCCACCCAAGGGCTTGCTTCTTATCTGATAAAAACATTTCCTGATAAGGCGCTTAAAGCGGCAATAGCTTTTGACAGCCGCCATTATTCCGCCGAATTTTCCGAAGCCGCAGCTTTAATTTTTGCCGCTAACGGGATAAAAACATATTTGTTTTCGGCGCAGAGACCGACGCCAGAATTATCTTTCGCAATTCGCCGTCTTGGCTGCGATACAGGCATTGTTGTAACTGCCAGCCACAACCCGCCTCAGTACAACGGTTACAAAGCATACTGGAATGACGGCTCTCAGGTGATCCCTCCTCATGATGTTGGTATCATTGACGAAGTTAATGCCGTTTATGAAATAAAAGAAATTTCAAAAAAAGAAGCTTTAGACAAAGGGCTTTTAGTGATAATCGATAAAGAAATTGACGAGCCTTATCAGGAAATGGTAAAAGCAAGTCTTTTTAGAAAAGAATTGATAAAACAAAAAGCAAACGAAGTAAAAATCGTTTTTACGCCATTGCACGGAACTGGTGCGTTTCATGTCGAAAAAATCCTTGGCGATCTTGGCTTGAAAGTGATTACCGTTCCCGAGCAGCGTGAAGGTGACGGAAACTTTCCCACAGTGGCTTTCCCCAACCCCGAAGAAGCCGCCGCCCTTGAAATGGCTTTAGCGCTTGGCAAAAAAGAAAACGCCGATGTTGTAATGGCAACCGACCCGGATGCCGACCGTTTTGGTGTCGCAGTCCCTGACAAACAGGGCGGCTTTGTGCTTGTTACCGGCAACCAAATGGGAGTTCTCCTCGCCGATTACATTTTCCTTTCGCTCAAAGAGCAGGGCAGGCTGCCGCCAAACGCCGCCATGGTTAACACGATTGTTACTACAGGAATGCAAAAAAAAGTAGCGCAGTATTACAATAGTGATTGTGTAGAATGTCTTACAGGTTTTAAATGGATTGCCGGTGTTATGCGAAACTGGGAACTTGGCCTTGCCTCAGGAGACCCCGATGCCAAAAACTTTGTGTTCGGCACAGAGGAGAGCTACGGTTATAATATTGCGGCGGACGTTCGTGATAAAGACGGCGTTTCCGTCGCAGCGTTGACGGCGGAAATGACCCTCTACTGGCGCAGTCAGGGAAAAAGCTTATTGGATCGCCTTGATGAACTTTACGGCATCTGCGGTTACTGGCAGGAATTGGGAATCTCCAAATATTTTGAGGGGTCTGAAGGGCAAACCACTATGAGCGGCATCATGGGAGAGTACCGAAAAAATCCACCCAAGATGCTTGGCGGCATAGATGTCGCAAAAGTTCGTGACTTAAAGAACTGTACTGACGGGCTGCCCTCAAGTGATGTATTACAATTTTTCCTTACAGAAGGCACTGTCGTAAGCGTCCGACCCAGTGGCACAGAGCCAAAGATCAAGTTTTACGCCTCTTGCTGCACTGAAGTAGGCGCAGACGGATTGGATTCGGCAAAAGCCGAAGCCGCCCGCAAATTGGATGCGATAAAGAAGGATATCCGTATTGTAATTGGGGATTAGTGGTGGGGAATATTGAGATCGGAAAGGATGAACCGCGCAAGGATCGAACTTGCGACCCGCAGATTAAGAGATCCCCTCGCTCTCAGCTATACTAAAGCATATAGGCTTATATTACATTAAAAATAAAGTATTGTCGAGTAGTTATCAGCATTTTACTCATATTAGAGTATTTTGAATTATGCGAATGTATATTGTCATCAAGAATTTGTCCACTTTTTCTGTCGTTTTTTCTGTCGTTTTCCATGTTCGATTTGACGATTAAAATTTAAAATTAGCTTAGTAACAACTCCCGTGCGTAGAAAGCAAATCTACCGGGTATCTTTTTTGTTCTATTTTTCCAATTGCTTGAAGGATAATTCAAAAATAAGGACACCATTTCTATACTTATGAATTTGACTAATATCTTGATTTAAATAAAGACGTGCATCCTGCCAATGCATATAATTTACAAGAATAAAAAAAGCGAATAAGATATTTTTTCATATCTATCTTTTTTTAAGAGTGGTTGAATATTAACCCAAAAATTTCCGGATACGTCTGTAATAACATTTTCATTGAAACGAAGTGTATCACGCCTTTTATATCCAAATGTTAACATAATTCCAATGGAACTTAGTACGGTGATATTGTGTGACTAACCTTCAAAAGTTCAAGTAATTCGGGCTTTTAAATCTTTTGATGTAAATTGACTTCAGTTATCACGGATTTCCTTTTTTTGTATACCTTTTCCTTTTGCTCCTATTTTCCCTCCTGAACTTCTGTATACACATCTTGTAAGTGGTGGTCTAAATATGCAAGCTCAGTGTGGGTACGACAATACTCAAATGAGTTAACACAAAACCTTTATATCTATACGTCTATATTCTGCTTATCTTTAAAGTATAAACAAATAGGAAAAACCATTTGAAACTTTAATATCTTTTGAAGAATTCAAGGTTCTTTTTTCTTAAGCTCTTATTAAGAATATTTTTTGATTTGAAAGTTTTAGGAAAGTTAGCAGAGCGAAAAAATCCTTCTGGAGTTCCGACCGCCTGCTGATTCTAAAAAAAATTAGGATTGTAAAGAATTCAGTCTTGAAGCTGGAAGGCTAAAGCTATGTTTGCCA
>WQWD01000129.1 GCA_009785545.1 Treponema sp.
AAACATCAGCATTGGGGAGTAAGGCGGCTTTCATCGGAAGGCTGCCGTCCGAGGCTTCCCTGGGCAATGGCTCTGCCAAATTTAAAAGAAGATCCCGCTCCAATCATTCCCATTTTGGAAAATTTAAAAAATGATATTTCAAGGTTTGTAAGATTAAGCGTTGCCAATAATTTAAATGATATAGCGAAAGACAATCCCGAAACAGTGATTGCTTTGGTGAAAAAATGGCAGGGTAAGTCGGAAAACATAAATTGGGTTATAAAACATGGCTGTAGAACGCTTTTAAAACAAGGCGGTGCAGAAGTGATGGAAATATTTGGGTTTGATACCGTAAAAAATATTGTTATAAAAGATTTTTCCATTGCGGCGCAAAAAGTTAAAATCGGCGAATCATTGGAATTTGAATTTAAGCTGATAAATAACAGCGCCAAAAAAGTCAAAATAAGACTTGAATACGGACTTTATTATCAAAAAGCCAATAAAACTTTGTCGAAAAAAGTCTGTAAGATCAGTGAAAAAGAATATGCTGAAAATTCGATAACACAAATTACACGAAGACACTCTTTTCGTGTGGTAACAACAAGAGTATTACACCTTGGACATCACCGAGTTTCTGTTATTCTTAACGGAAAAGAATTTGAGAAATATGATTTTGAACTAATCAAATGAAGTTATCCCCAAAACCCGTTATCAACTAAAAACTTTCTGCTTAAAGCAAGACTCTCAAAAGGATCTGTTAAAAAGTTATCGTCTTGCTCAATAACAGCGTAAGGTATGCCGTGTGCAGTGCAACGGGAAAAGATTTTCTGCCAGTCAAGATTTCCCTGTCCGATTTCGGCGAATTGCCGATCTCGACCCATAATGCGAAAATCTTTTAAGTGAAGAATTCGTATCCTGTTTTTTAGTTTATCGATATAATAACAAGGATCCATTCCTCCCGCCTGTACCCAAAAAACGTCGAGGGTAAATTCGCACTGCGGACATTCTTCTATCATGCGGTCAAACGCCCGCTGACCGTTAAATTTCATAAACTCCAGCTCGTGATTATGATACCCAAAATAAAGACCGGCAGTTGTTATTTGCCTGCACGCTTCGTTTATATCATTTATAAAATTGGTATAACCATCATAAGTATCAGGATAATCTGACGGCTTTATTCCAAGCCCGATTTGCCGGGCGTTCCATTTTATATGCTCATCAATTAATTTGGCAAGCTCGTTTTTATCTTTGATACGCTCCCAAGGTGAATGAGAGCCTACAACCGTCAAACCGTTGGCGTTCAATAAGACTGTCAGTTCATCGGGATCGATTTCGCCAAGCCCGGAAAGCTGTATCATATCAAACCCCATTTCTTTGATTCTTTTAAAAGAGGCATTGATGTCGTTTGGGGTTTTTAAATGATCGCGTAACGTGTAGGTTTGGATACCTATTTTCATTTTTGTTTTCTCCTTTTGTTAAGTTCTGCGAGATATAAATCGTCGTCAAAGGGTATATCGATTGTTTTATCAAGCCATGTTGACAAATGCATCGCATTGGAAAGTATAACCGCATTAATGCCTTCGCTGCCTTCGGCGATGAGCGGTTCGTTCCGAAGTATTTTGGCGGCAAATGAACGAAGGACTCCGGCGTGCTGAGGGTTTTCGTTTCCAACAGACGGTTTTTCGATCGTAAATTTGGGAGCTACCATAAACTCTTTGGTTGTTTTACAAAATTCACGAATGTTGGTTTCTAAATTAAATACAGTTAACTCATCGTTATCAATAATTAGTTTACCTTTTTCCATACTTATCTCAAGGCGGTTAGTTCCGGGAGATTCTCCTGTAGTGGTGATAAAAGTCCCGGTCGCTCCGTTGGGATATTCAAGATACGCCGTTACATCGTCTTCTACTTCTATGTTGTGCCATTTTCCAAAGTGGCAAAAAGCTCTCACACTTTTTGGCATTCCGCATATCCATTGAAAAAGATCCAATTGATGAGGGCATTGATTTATAAGAACTCCGCCGCCCTCGCCGTCCCAAGAACCACGCCAGCCGCCGGAAGCGTAATAAGAATCAGAGCGAAACCAATTTGTAATAATCCAGCTTGTCCGCATGATAGAGCCGTAATTTCCGCTTTTAACTAATTCATGCGCTTTTTTGTATAAACTGTTGGTTCTTTGGTTATACATTATGGCGAAAACTTTGCCGCTTTTTGCCGCTATTTCATTCATTTGGAGAATTTGTTTTGTATAAACTCCGGCAGGTTTTTCGCACAATACATGAAGCCCCCGGTTAAAAGCTTTAATCGTTATTTCAGGATGTTGATAATGCGGCACGGCGATAAGTACGGCGTCAATATCGGCGTTTTTTATAAGCTCTTCATCATTATTAAAAATGGCGATATCAGGGGCAAGATGATTTTTTGCCCATGTCTGCCTGTCAGGAGAAGTATCCGCCGCAGCGGCAAGTGTAATATCGGGCGTAAGCCCGTCCATTATTATTTTTGAGTGAACAGAGCCCATAGCGCCAAGCCCGATGATCCCCAGCTTAACTTTTGTCATACGGCATTATACTATGATAACACACCATTGTACAGACAAATATTGGGCTTGTTCGAGCTAGGCATTAAACATTTATAATGATAATGTTGTTTAATGAAAATTTACGACAGCGTGTACAGCGAATCTACATCTTATGCTTTTAAAATAACTCTTTTTACATCTTTTTTCCGCAGGCTGGCTTTAAAAGTTATGAGTTCGATTTTTTACAACTTTTTTTTCCGTCAGTTTGCTTCGGCTTTGTTTCCTGGAAAAATACCTGTTTCCAAAGTTGATCACGAGCTTGACGAAAAAATTCCGTTTAAACCTGAATGGATGAAAATTTATTTGGACTTTACGCAATTTTGGATAAGGGTAATTACGTTTTTCACCCGCCGTTACGGGAAACCTTCTTATATGCCAATAAAACAATTTATTTTATCAATAGGCAGGTTGTATGTTTATGCGGCGGAAGTTTATACAAAAAATCTTTCAACAACAAAGCGGCCGTTTTATATCAAAACTCCTCGTTTTTTAGTGATACATTTGATTGACCCGCATTTAATGTGTATTCCAAGCCTTCATGTTATGATCGCTGTTCAAACATATACGCAGTTTAAAGCGCTTGCGAAAAAAATAGACAGCGAAGAAAATTTAAAACACCAAATCGAAGAAATGAAACAAGGCGCACTTGCGATAACACAGGCTGTACTTTTTGTAAAACAGCACAGCGTAAATTGTATTCCGGCAGCTCTTTACGCTATGACTTGTTTCAGCCCGGAGCTTTTTACACGGGAAGAAGCTGAAAACTTTGTCAGCCTTCTTTATTCAGAGCCGCCTGATTTTCCGGCATATAAAAATAAAAAGTCAAAAACATTTGTGCAAGTTGATAAAACCCGTGTTCCGGGCCGTTTTACAGTTCACCCGGCGGCGTCTCCTTTGACAGAAATATCAAAAGAAGATCAAGATAAAATAAAAAATCATATACTGATGTTGTATAACCGTTTTGTTTCAGAAAGAGAGCCTTCTCGTCCGTGGTACGAGCCGCTGGTTAAATTTCTTGGAGAATACGGAAAAAATTGATGAATTCTCTCAATACGGCAATTTCAGAATCATCTGCTGAATTATCTGTTCAAAAGCGTATTCTTTTTCAAAACTCTGATTGTATTGTAATAAACAAATTAACGGGGGAAGCGGCGCAGGGAGCGGCACAGGGCGCTCGTTCACAAAATACGGTGCAAAAAGAAATCGGCAATCTGCCTAAAATGTTAAAAAACAATTTGAATAAAAGTTTTGTTCAAGCTGCTCACCGCATTGATGTTCCGGTAACAGGCTGTATTATTTTTGCGTTAAATAAAAAAGCGTTAACTTTTTTATATGACGTTTTTGCGGGAAAAAATAATTTATCCATAGAAAAAATATATTGGGCGGTAGTAGAAAAACCGTCAAGCGAAATACCGCAAAACGGAAAGCTTGTTCATTGGATAGAAACAAAAACAAATATCAACAAATCCTTTGCGTATAACGAAGCCGGCATCGGCCGTAAAAAAGCTTCTCTTTGTTACAAAGTCTTGGGTGAAGGCGATAATTATCTCTTTGTCGAAGTAAAACTGCTTTCCGGCAGACATCATCAGATACGAGCGCAATTTGCAGCTTCCGGTTTATACATAAAAGGTGACGTAAAATACGGCGCTAAACGAGGCGAAAAGGGCGGGTGTATTCGCCTTCACGCAAGATCTCTTGTGTTTCCCAACCCGTCAAAAATCAGTGAAAATATTCTTGTAACAGCGAATCCTCCTGTGATGGACAATCTATGGGAAGCATTCCCAATTTAAGCTTTTCGTAAATAATCCTTCGAACAGCGTCAACAAGGCGTTCTCGTGAAAGCCGCCCGTCATCAAGAGCGGAAAGTATAGCCGTGTGAGTGCTTCTTAAATCACGAGGCCAAACCAGAATCATGTCTGTCCCGGCAATGATTGAACGTACAGCAGCTTCCTCCGGGGTTAGGTTTCCGGCGGCCCCGCTTGAGGCGGCTGTCATGATAAAGTCGTCGCTGATTATTATTCCGTCAAATCCCAGTTCGCCCCTGAGCCAATCATTCATGACAATCGAAGAAAGGCTTGCGATCTCGCTGTCTATCATGGGAATAAGAGTATGCGCTGTCATTACCGCCCTTATTCCATAACCAATGAGCTGTGCAAAGGGAAATACAACTTTGTCTAATTCATATCTGTCTTTGTTTAATTCCGAAAGCCAGTAGTGGGGATCAGCTCCTGCGCTCACCGGAAAATGTTTAGCGACACATAAAATACCCGCCTCTCTCATGCCTCGAACAAAAGCTTTTGCCGCCTGCGATACAAAAACAGGATCAGGGCCGTAAGATCTAAACGCCAAAAAATCACGGTTATCGTAAATTAAAAATTCCGCTACAGGGGCAAAATTCATGTTAAAACCAAGAGCGTTAATCGCAAGCCCCGCTCTGTAACTGTCCTCCTCAATTCTGAGAAGAATATCTTCTCTAAGAAGAACATCTTCCATTTCTTCGGTTTGCAAAAGTTCCCAATAAAACGAGGCAGAGGGAAGGTCGGCGACACCTCGTCTGAAACGGTTCACCGTGCCTCCTTCGTGATCTACAGCGATGAAGGGCGGAACCCCGGATTCGTTAGTTACGATTGAGTCCGCCTGCCCAAGAAACGATTTGATGACATCATTGTCTGTATTCAGGTTATATCTGAATAGCATTATCCCGCCTACGGGGATTTCTTCCAACAACTCTCTCATGTGAGGCGAAACGGCTCTGTTTCCATCGATTCCGCTGATGAGTACTTGAGCGGCAAGTAACCGATCGTCAAAAGAAGCGGCAATTTCATCAGCCAGCTCAAAAATTGGGTCGATTTCGACAATGTCGTTAACCTCTGCAAAAACTTGGTTAACAAAATAACGGCGCTCGCAGCCAGAAAAAACAAATATACAGGCAAGAAAAACATAAAATAAACGCATACCGATATTTTAACAGAAAAAACAATAAACAGGAAGACATGATCAAATTTAATTCCGTGTAAATCGTAAATATTTACCTTGTTTATTGGAAAAATACTTCTTATAGTAGTATATTAGTAGTTAGTGCATTAGTTATTGAAAACTTTTAATGCAAAAATTTAAGGAGGCTTTGGAATGTATAAAAAAATTGTTTTTACAGTATTATTGGTGTTGTTAATGTGCGGAAACATTTTCGCGCAAGATTCGTGGGATGATGACGAAGGAGCGGCAAACAGAATAGCGCTTTCGTTTGGGCTTGTTGGAGCGGCATTATCATACGAAATGATATTTACTCCGCATTTTTCAGTATTGGCTCAAGCGGCATACAATACATGGCTTATTGCTGATTCTTTATCTTTTGCCCTTATCCCAAGACTGTACCCGGGCGGAAGGGCGTTTTTCCTTGAAATGGGGTTTGGCTATTCATACGGATATAATGCCCTTCATGAGGCTTCGGAATTTGTAGGTCATTTAATACTTGGAATGATTACATTTGGCCTATGGTTTACCTCAGACTCATTCCAGAACTTCGTTGACAACGACGATGGCATAACCAGGCAAGGCGGATTTTTCTTACAGCCGGCTTTGGGCTGGAACGTCGGCGTTGGACGATGGGAAAGATTTACAATGCCTATCAGCATGGGTCTTGACATCAGAGTAGCAAATAGAAATACAGTCTTGCCGTTTTTCAGAATGGGAGTCGGTTTTACGTTTTAACTGTTCTTTGTGTCGAAGTGTGAAAACTCAAGGCTGAATGTTGCTCGGCCTTGAGAGACGCTTCGTAAACTTGTCATAAAACCAAACATCTTTTCCATTGGGGCTTGAGCTTTTATCTCGTCTTCATCGGACTTAGCGTTCATGTTTAGTATTTGCCCTCCACGCTGAGTTACAAGGCTCATCACCTCGCCTACAAATTCATGAGGGGAAATTAGGTCAATCGCCATGATTGGTTCAAGCAATATTGGATTTGCGTTTCGGCAAGCCTCGTCAAACGCCATGCTGGCACAGGCTTCGAAAGCTAACTCTGTGCCAGTCTGCTCTGAATATTGAATGTTCGTAACAGTTATTGTTATGTCGATACACGGATAACCCATCACAATGCCTGACGAAAAAGATGCCGTAATGCCTCGCTCAACTGCCTCGATTATACTGTCGGGTATCGAGGTTTTTGCCGGTGCGTTAGGCGAATAAATGTATTTGTTTCCTGAACCTCTTTCCGCAGGTTCCGCTTTTAAGGTTATCGTGGCTGCGTTTTCTTTTCCGGCGATTGTTTTTGTAAAACTTTCCGTGTGTTCGTTTGCTCTATTGATTGATTCACGATATGTTACCTGCGGATTGCCAACCTTTGCTCCCAGTTTGTACTCTTTGAGTATTCGAGTAACGAGTACGTCAAGGTGAAGCTCTCCCATGCCGGAAATGATCAATTGACCTGTTTCTTCGTTGTCTCTGATTGTAAAAGTTGGATCTTCTTTTGAAAGCAAATTGAGAATTTCTTTTAAC
>WQWD01000130.1 GCA_009785545.1 Treponema sp.
CAATGGCAATAAAAGAAGACGGCTCATTGTGGGGCTGGGGAGATAATTGGTTTGGTCAGCTTGGGAATGGCGAAAGCGGTAATGCTCATATAATAAATCTCACCCCAATTAATATAGGCGCTCTGCATAAGTGGCTGTCTGTATCTACAATGCAAAATCATACCATAGCGATCAGAGATGACGGCTCACTCTGGGCTTGGGGTATCAATGAATTAGGTCAGCTTGGAATCGGCGGAGAAGGCGGTCGCACTTTACCCACTCCTGTAGATGCAGACCCAAACACAGTGTGGCTTTCTATATCCACTGGTGCATCTCCACACTCCATAGGCATTCAAAGCGATGGCTCGCTTTGGACTTGGGGAGGAAATGGATCCGGGCAGCTCGGCAACGGCGATGATGAGAACAACTTAGCCATCTCTCCCGCCAAAATCACTTTTGTTGTACCTGACTAAGAATAGACAAACAATTCTTTTTAATTTAATGGAGGAGTATAATATGAAAAACAGATTTGTGTTAGTTTTATTTGTTGCGCTTTTTGCAACAATCGGATTAATGTTCGCAGCCTGCGAAGGGCCGATGGGGCTTCCCGGAACTCCGGGGAATGACGGGCAGCAAGGACCTCCTGGACCTCCGGGAAGCGGTATCGGTGAAACTGGTACGACTTGGTCTGCAACGGCAAACAATCCAATGTTTCCGACAGCTATTAACCTTGTTTTTGCCGAACCAATTTCCGGGCTTACCGCAGACCACATTCTGGTTCAAAGCGGAACGGGGCAGGCAAACATGGGAGCTTTGAGCGGCGGCGGAACAGAGTGGTCGTTGGCAGTTACTGTTGAAAGACCCGGTGTTGTATGGGTTCAGATTGATATGGAAGGAGTAGAAAGAGGCCCCAGAAGGGTAGAAATTTTGCCATATACCACATGGACAGCAAGACCCAACAGCTTCAGAAACACAACCAGACTCAACTTTGAATTCAGCGCCGCAGTTTCCGGGCTTGAAGAAAGCCATTTTACGCTTATTTTGGGTTCCGATCCTGTAGTGCCTGTGAGCATTAGCGGCGAAGGAAGATCATGGTCGCTGGAAATTCCCCCAACAGTCGGAAACATATCTGTTTCTATCAATAAAGAGCGTATATACGATGGAACACAGGATATAGCCGCGTTTATCTCAGATGATGAGATTGTTGTAACTGCGGCAGTACAGCATAGTTTCGTTATTAGGGCTGACGGATCGCTTTGGGCATTCGGAGGCAATGGAAACGGACGGCTTGGTGACGGTACTTTAACCGAGCGGCAAACCCCTATCCAAATACAACCGGGAACATTATGGATGTCAGTAACTGCCGGTCAAACTCACAGCGCAGGCATAAGAGACGACAGATCTTTGTGGACATGGGGAAACAATTTTTCTGGTCATCTTGGTGATGGTACGGCTATTCAGCAAACTACACCTATTCAAATACGCTCGGATATAACATGGTTGTCAGTATCAGCAGCAAAAAACGGGAATCATACCTTAGCTATCAGTACAGACGGATCATTATGGGCATGGGGAAGTAATTCCAACGGTCAGCTTGGAGATGGCACAATGACAAATCATCATGTTCCTATCCAAATACCGGGAACATGGAAATATATTTCAGCCGGTACTAATAGCTCCTTTGCAATAAATTCAGACGGCGAATTGTGGGCATGGGGACATCAGCAGAACGGGCGGCTTGGTGATGGTGTTGACACAAATACCAATAGGTTAACCCCTGTTCAAATACTACCCGGTACTACATGGCGATCGGTAGCGGCAGGTAATACCCACACTGTTGCGATCGACACAGACGGCGAATTATGGGCTTGGGGAGCCGGCGGAGCCGGGCAAATGGGGAATGGATCGACAACCGCTAATAACCCCCTACCCGTTCCCGTTGGAACTCCTGCACAACAGGCAGATCCTGACTGGTTATGGGAGTCTGTTTCTGCAGGCAACGACTTTGCCGTAGCAATCAGGGAAGATGGAACACTTTGGGCTTGGGGAGCCGGCGGAAGCGGTCGCTTGGGCAATGGCGCAACAGGTAACCAAAATGCCCCTGTTGAAATACTCAGCGACATATTATCCGCATCAACAGGTCATGAGCACGCATTATCTGTCAGCAATGATGGCACGATCCAAGCTTGGGGAGCTGGTGCAAATGGACGGCTTGGTAACGGCGCAACAGGTAACCAAAATAGCCCCATACTAGTAAACTTCCCGTAAGAGACCTGTAAATCAGGCACTGAAAAATTAAAAAAAGCCGCAAGAAATACTCTTGCGGCTTTTTTTTGCTTGACATTTTAAAAAAATATCTCAACTAAAAACTTTTCTTAACGCTTTCCTATTTTCGGGGAGCATTGGGTCTGCGGCTCCGACAGCGTAGATTTCATCAATTCTTGATTTATAAAAATCACGTACATTGTGCCGCACAAGTTTCATTGTTGAGTTAACCAATCCGTTATTTTCGTCAAAAATATCAGGGATGATTGCAAAAGAAGCCGGCCGCCATTGTGCAGGAATACCTGAATAGTCGGGGTGTTTGGTAAACGCCATAAGATCATCACGGACAAGATTGATGATTTTGTCCAAATCCTGATCACTGTTTGTATCAAGTCCCTGCCGTTTCACTTCGGCTTTTAACACATCCGTATTCAGAGTGACAAGGGCGCTTGTAAATTTGCACTGTTCGTTATACGCCATTATTTGATTCACTAATTTTGATGTGTTGACAACAGCTTCCTCGATAGTTTCCGGGCTGTATTTTTCTCCGTCTGCCGCAATCAATAAAGCTTTTTCACGGCCTGTAACCACAAGGAAACCATCGGGGTCTTTGTAACCCAAATCCCCTGACCAAAGCCAGCCGTCGATAATTGTTTCCGCTGTGGCTTCGTGGTTTTTGTAATAACCTTTCATTACAGAACCGCCTCTTGTAACTATCTGGCCGATTTCCCCAATGGCACATTCCGTTTCCATGTCTTTCATGATCCGCACATCAAGGTTTGGAAGGATAGCCCCCGAAGTACCGAATTTATGTTTTGCGGCGGAGTTGGCGCTGATAATCGGAGAGTTTTCTGTAAGACCGTAACCCTGATAAATCGGCACACCAATGGCGTTAAAAAATTCTTGCTGTTTAACTTCCAAAAGAGCGCCGCCGCCAACACAGAATTTTATGTCCTTTCCAAAAACAGCTCTAAGTTTAGGAAAGATAAGCGCATTAGCAATTGCCCATGGGAAAAAATTCACAAGGCGTGTCATAAACGGCGGTTTGTTGTAACCGTTACCTGCACGGGCAATACCCGCCTTTAAGCCAGCATCAAAAAGTTTTTTTATAAATCCGCCTTTTTCGGAAACACCCTGAATCATTTTTTTCATAAAGTTTCCCGACAGCGCCGGTACGGTTAAAAGCATATCGGAATTTACATCTTTTAAATTGCCGGGTATATTTCGCAAAGCTGTCAAAGGGCCGCCTCTTGCATCAACAAAGTAAATGGTCATTCCTTTTGTTAAAAAAATGTAAAGTACAACTGTATGAGCAAATGAATGATCCAGCGGCAGCATGATAAGGCACTTCCAGCCTTTTTCTGTCTGCACCAGCTTTATAGAATTTTCTGTATTGTGAATGTAATTCCGATGGCTTAACATAATCCCTTTTGGGTTTCCAGTTGTCCCCGAAGTATAACTGATTGTTACAGTATCATCGGTTGTTAAACTTTTTTCGATTTCGTCAAGTTTCTGTTTATAATCATTATCCTGAGAAAGTAATTTTTCTCCTTCGATGATCAAATCGTCGTAAAAAAGCATATTGTCTGTATTAAGATTTGCGTTTCGATCTGATATGATAATCAACACAGGCTTGGAACGGACATTTTTTAACGCCCGGACTGCTTTTTCAAAATTGTTTTCCGAGACAAGCAGCGCTTTTGACTCCGAATGATCCAGCCGAAACACAATCTCATCTTCGGAAAGTTTGGTGGACAAGGGAACCGAAGTACAACCCGCCATTAAAACACCAAATTCACAAATTACCCAAGACGGCCGCCCTTCCGAAAGAATGGATATATTATCCCCTTTTTTAAATCCATTCTTGATCAAAGCCGCCGCAAAAACCGATGAAAGCCGGTCAACTTCCTTGAAGCTGTAGGTTACCCACCCTTTATCTGTTTTGCCTCCCAGATAGGGCAAGTCACCATGTTTTTTTGCTCCCTCATGCAATAATTCAACAACAGTTTTCATGTTCGCCTCCTATGCGATCTATATTCATTATGATACGATGTGTCATTTTGTCAAGTAGAATTTGAATATATAAATCAAAATATGTTGACAAAAATTTGTATAAAACCTAGACTGTCATAACATTTTATAAACCGATTCAAAATTAAAGCAACAAAACAATGACACTACCATGGAAAGGCGGTCGAGTCAGGCTGATAGCCGCCGCCGCTAATGACAGAAAACTGCGCCTCTTTATTTGCTGTATGGCAACGTTGGGGACAGTGGCTTTTTCGCTTTTAAACCCGCAGATAATTCGTTACACAATTGATTCGGTAATCGGCACAGTGCCGCTTGACGCTCCCGTTTTTGTATCAAGATTGATCGAAGCGATGGGCGGGCTTGATTTTATACGCAGCAACCTTTGGATTTGCGCTCTGTTTATTGCGGGGGCGGCGCTTATTGCGGAACTTTGCAACATAGTGCGAAACTTTACAGGCTCGGAGATCGGCGAAACAATTGCATGGCGGCTTCTGAATACGCTGTATGGACATATTCAAAAACTGCCGTGGAATTGGCACGTTAAATGTCAGACTGGAGACATCATTCAACGCTGTACAACCGACGTTGACAATATCAGAAACTTTATTCAGAACAATCTAAGCGAACTTTTGCGAACTATTTGTATATTTGTCGTTGCTGTCATTATGATGTTTTCGATGGACGTTTTTATGTCACTGGTAGGTTTGTCGCTGATACCGGCAGTTTTTATTTTCTCGCTGTTTTACTTTCGCCACGTTAGTCGAAATTTTGAACTGGCGGAAAAAACCGAAAGCGCAATGCAGGCGGCGGCTCAGGAAAATTACACAGGTGTGCGTGTTGTCCGTGCTTTTGGCAGAGAAGACTGGGAGATGAAAAAGTTTGCCGAAAAAACTAAAGCCCACAGGAATGTCTGGACCAAAATCGGAAAAATGCTCGGGCTTTTCTGGGGCGGCAGTGATATTTTAAGCGGACTGCAATTAGCAATCATCGTTGCCGCCGGTATTTTTCGCAGCGTTTACGGTGATTTGTCTCCCGGAACTTTTTTGGCATTTTACGCTTACTGCAACATGATGATTTGGCCTGTCAGACAGCTTGGGCGAATCCTTTCCGATCTTTCAAGAACTTTGGTTGCGACAGAACGGCTTCGTGAAGTATTGGCATCAGAACCTGAAACCGATTCGCCCGACGATCTCTATCCGCAAATTAAAGGTGAAATCAGTTTTGAAAACGTAAGCTTCTCCTATGACGACAAACCGATATTACACAACATTTCTTTTTCGTTAAAGCCGGGACAAACTCTGGCGATTCTCGGCGCAACCGGCTCCGGGAAATCTTCGCTTATCCATTTGCTTGGCCGCCTCTATGATTTGGAAGAAGGCGGTGTCACCACTGGAGTCACCTCTGGTGTTATCAAAATTGACGGGATCGATATACGCCGCATTGCCCGCTCTCATTTGCGAAAAAACATCGGCTTGTGCCTTCAGGAGCCGTTTCTTTTTTCCAAAACAATTCGTGAAAACATAGCAGGTTTAAAACCCGACATCGATATTTCCGATATTAAGAGTTCGGCGGCGATTGCGCAGGTGCATGACTCCATCGAAGGTTTTGCGCAAGGTTACGACACAATCATCGGAGAAAGAGGCGTTACGTTATCAGGCGGGCAAAGGCAGAGAGTAGCTATCGCCCGCACGTTAGCGTCTAACACACCTGTGTTGATCTTTGACGACAGCCTTTCCGCAGTAGACACGGAAACTGACGCTCGTATACGTGCTGCCATGCGTGACAGAGTTAAGTCTGCCGCAGTGATAATTGTGTCTCATCGTATCTCAAGTCTTATGCAGGCGGATAAAATCCTTGTTTTGAAAAACGGCACTATAGAGGATATTGGTTCTCACAAAGAACTAATGGAAAGAGTTGGAACATACCGCCGAATATTTGAAATGCAGGCAAGCGGAATGACAGATAACGGAGTTGAGGAGAATCAAGATGGCTGATTACGAACAAGATTCACTTGAAGATTTAGACTACAACAAACCAATGTCGCTAAGCGTATGGAAAAAAATGCTTCCGTTTATCAGGCCGCAAAAAAATATTCTTGTTATCTGCATAGTATTGATGATTGTTGTCGCAATTATAGATATTGCCCTTCCCTTGCTCTTGGGACAAGCGATCAGATATAACATTCAACCAAGAAGCCTTGACGGAGCGTGGCTTTTGATCGGTTTATTTACTTTTATGACAGTCATTCAGGGAGTATTAGTACATTTTTTTGTATCACTCGGAATAAAAGCCGAATCTGGAATGAGTCGAGGTATCAGAAACGCTGTTTTTAATCACCTGCAAAAATTGAGC
Organism: Treponema sp.; assembly: GCA_009785545.1. Taxonomy (GTDB): domain Bacteria; phylum Spirochaetota; class Spirochaetia; order Treponematales; family Breznakiellaceae; genus WQXQ01. The sequence continues at coordinate 6,628 of WQWD01000130.1, forward strand.
CTCTCATATTACAACAAAACTCCCGTAGGTTACTTGATGGCTCGCACTAACTCAGACACAAGCCGCATTGGCGATTTGGTAGCGTGGGGGCTCATCGATTTTACATGGTCTGTTTTTTATTGTGTCGGAGCGATAATCGCCATGTTCATCGTTCACTGGAAGCTGGCAATTATCGTTTGTGTTACGATTCCGTTTTTAGCCCTTTTAACATGGTTTTTCCAAAGCCGTATCTTAAAAGTAAACCGCATAATGCGAAGAATCAATTCAAAAATGACTGGAGCGATGAACGAAGGAATCACAGGAGCTCGAACAGTTAAAACACTTGTAGCGGAAAAACAAAGCCTTGCGGATTACTCAAGTATAACAAGCGAGTA
>WQWD01000131.1 GCA_009785545.1 Treponema sp.
ACTCCAAAGATTTTTTCTTCGTTGATTTGCCCTGTTTTTCGCCCGCCGGCAGTGCTGCTGCCCGGCCAAACAATTTCAACAGGCGACTGCTGGCTTATCGCCTGTTTAGCGACATTTTGTTTTCCAGCATAATCCATGTGCCTCGCTTCCAGTTTTTCGTAACGTATGTTTGCTTCCTTTAACTGAGTTTCGCAAAGAATCAGCCGCCTGTCAATTCTTGCGGAAAGCTCTGTCCTTTCCGGGTCGCTTAACGGCATTTTTTTCAGTATTTTTCGATATTTTTCAATTAAAACAGACGCTTGTTCGCCTTTGACAACGTTACTGTCCCCCGAATCTGCCTGAATAGGAAGAAGCCCAACCTCAAAACCGGCAGTTGGCTCCGAAAAATATTTGGAAAATGATTTTTGAGACAAAGCTTCCGGGAATTTTGAAATGGTGTTTGCAGTGTTTTGAGCAATTATGTCGATACCTGCGTCATGAAGCGCATCCGCCGCATCTTCGATTGCGTTTTCATCAAGCAGGTACAGCCCGTCGGCGAGTGTTTCACGAATCATCTTTTTGAGCTTGACAGTTTCGATCAAATAGCGGTGTTCCTCCGAAAGTTTCAAGATTACGCCTTTTTTCAGCGAAACATTCTTGTGGCGCTTTTCCCAATCTTTCAGATTCCAAACAAAAGCGTCATTTGCGGATAAATGATTTGAATTATCGCCTGATATATCTGACGACAGCCGGTTCAACAATTCGATAATTTCATCTGCGGAGATATTGTTATCAAAGGCACGCACAGCAGAATCTTTGTTTAATTCAAAACGAACAACCGGCGTCATTATTTGTGAGCCGGTTTCGCAGATGTTCATAACCGACGCCAGCTTGATAGCGTCTGAAAAATCAATTTCGGGATAAACCAAAATCGAAGTACCCGAATCCATCGTGATTACAGGCTTTTCATAAGTTGTTGGTGCGTTAGGTGAAACATGATTTATTATATCTGATTTTTTGCAGCCTACTTCGGTAGTTACAATCAATCCTGTTTTTTCCAAAGCGATTAATAGCGCTTCGTTGTCAAAACGCACTTTTTCATGTACCTTGCATAATTCAATTATTCTTTTTAGTGTTGTTCTTGCGTAAAGAGAATCATCAAGGGAATTCAAAAATCCATGTATTAGATTTGCTGCCTCTCGAATTTTTTTTTGAAAAAGAACCAGCAAAATTTCCTGATAAGATATTTCATCGGGCAGTTCATTCATCGAGACATACAATGCTGCGGCGTAATATTCACTTCTTTCTCTTGGCGAAAGCATAATAAAATCGTTGATACGTTTTTTGTCATGGATAAGTTTGTTTTCGTCAATGTAAAAAAGCCCAAGAGCAAGCATACTGGAGACAAGTAAGTCCAAATCAATGCCGGGAAAAGATTTTTTTCCTGATTCAATAACCCTTTTTCGAATATTGCGTTCGGATATAAAAAAATTATTTTCTTGAGAAGCAAACGACAAAAGACCCGCAATCAGCAGATCATTAACAACTGTTTGGCAGCCGGACACGGAAGATTCGGTTTCCGCAGTTTGCATTGTTGCGTTTAACGTTATGTTATTCGGCAAAGCGGCAGAGTCACACGCCGGAAACAACGGCGATACATCCTCTGTAAAAGGCAAAAGTACAGGTTTAAGAACAGGGTTTAATGCAAGGCAGTTTGAAGATGAGCGGTAAAGGATAAAGCGTTCTTCCATGTTTACAATTATGTCATGGAAATGCGCATAACTATATTCATCATCAAAAAAACTGCCCAATTGTTCGGGAAGAGGCTCGTTAAAAAGCGATACGGCGGCAATTATTTTTGCGTCGTTTTCATCAATGTAAGAGGTTATTGTTTTTTGAATATCTTCACGTAAAAGAAATTTTTCCAGCTCGTCCACCAAATGCTGCTTGTTAAACGGAGTTTTTATTTTTCCAAACACGCTTCGCATTAATTCAAAAAATGCGTTTTCTCGCATGGTCATTACAGCGGATTTCCAAAAACTTACGGAGTGAAAAGCGTCGTTCTTCATCAGCAATTTGTCCATCTTTGAATAGAATACTTGTAACCTTGCTCAGTTAAAAACTTCTGCCTGTTAGCCGCAAATTCTTCTTCAGCGGTATAGTTGGAAACAAGCGAATAAAACCACGCATTTTGTAATCCCGGCTTTTTTTCTTTGGGTCTGAGAATTCGCCCAAGCCGCTGAGCTTCTTCCTGACGTGAACCGAAAGAGCCGGAAACCTGCACCGCCATGCTTGCGTCAGGAAGATCAATGGCAAAATTAGCAACTTTTGAAACAACAATAATGCGAACTTCACCTTGTTTAAAACTATTGTATATATGTTCTCTTTCGGCATTGGGGGTTTTCCCGGTGATTAACGGAGCGTTAAGAAGTTTGGCAAGCGACTCCAATTGTGAAATGTATTGACCAATAACCAGAATCCGATCAAGAGGATGATTTTCGATTAATTGCATTACAACATTTTCTTTTAACGGATTTTCGGCGGCAATCCTGTATTTTTCTCTTGGTGTTGCCACAGCGTACGGAATCTTCAAGTTTTGCGGCATATCTAATCTTATTTCAGTACAAACAGCTTCGGCAATCCACCCCTTGTCTTCGAGGTTTTTCCACGGCACATCATAACGTTTTGGCCCGACAAGGCTGAACACAGCGTCTTCTTCGCCGTCTTCACGGATCAGCGTTGCCGTCAGCCCAAGCCGCCTGACTGCCTGAAGCTCTGCCGTTACGCGAAACACGGGAGCCGGAAGCAGATGAACCTCGTCATAAATCACAAGCCCCCACGGTCGTTCGCGAAAAAGGCGAAAGTGCGGAAACTCGCCTTCTTTGTCAGCTCTCCACGAAATTATCTGATAAGTAGCGACAGTCACAGGTGCTGTGGATTTTGAGTCTCCCGAATACTCGGCGATCTGTTCCCGTGTTAAATCTGTTTTGTCCAGCAGCTCGTTTATCCACTGGTGTAATGCCGCCGTGTTAGCCGTCAAGATAAGCGTATTTGTTTTAAGCATCGACATTATCAGCATACCGACAATTGTTTTTCCCGCACCGCATGGCAATACGGCAACCCCATACCCGCTGCCCGGACCTCCCGAACCAATGACAGACTGTGCCGCCGCTTTTTGATAATCCCTTACTGCAAACGGCTTCCCAGAAAGACAGCGTTCCCGCAATTCAATTTTTAAATCATCACCTTTTACAAGCGGCGCTTCGTCCTGCACTGGCCAGCCGATACGTATCAGTTCTCTTTTGACTGTTCCTCTGTGAATCAACTCAAGGGAAAAACCTTTTTCCGATACAACAAGATATTTTTTCAGGGCCTTCAACTCTCCGATCTCAATGCGGATAGCGTCATCATCAATTTGTAAAATCAATCTATTAAAACTGCCGTTCGGCTGGTTCTCCGAATCATCAACAGCAATCATTTTAATTTTTCCGTACCGGGACATAAGAAGCGAAAAACCTTCGATAATTCCAATTGGGATTTCGTACCGGCTGTGTTTTTTTAATGCGTCAATTATATCCTTCGGCGTATAACCTGCACTGGCAGCATTCCAGAGAGACAACGGAGTTATGCGGTATGTGTGAATATGCTCCGGGGATTTTTCCAGTTCCGCAAACGGGATAATTGCCTGCCTCGCCTCTTCTGCGGATTCACAGTGGACATCGAGGAGCAGTGTTTTATCGCTTTGTACTATTAATGCTCTTGTTGTATCTGCCTGCATACTAGTTATTTTTAGAATACCCTATGATGTGCTTCATGGCAACAGGCGTATTAAGACAGGCATTTCAAATACCATGACACCTTGACCAAATTTGTCAAACTCGGTATCATGGGGGCATGAATTGTGACCCGGCAAATCCGAAAGGATCAGAAAGAGTTGACGTATGGCAGGAAACTCTCCCCATACGGTTTGGTGTGATTGATAAGTCCGACAGACTAACCTTGGACGCAGTATTTCAAATTTTTCAGGAAGCGGCAATCAGCCATGCGGAAAACTTGGGCGTTGGGCGTGAAGATATGGCAAGCGCAGGTCATGTATGGGTCATCTCACGAATGACGGTACAGGTAGACAGGCGTCCAAAATATTGTGATACCGTCACGCTTCATACATGGCCGCGCGGGTTTGACAGGCTCTTTACGATTCGTGATTATCAAATCAAAGACAAAAATGGTCAAAATCTTGTTTCCGCTCGCAGTGCGTGGTTAATCATCGATATTGAAAAACGCCGCCCCATAAGGCCTCAGGGTTTAATGGATCATATGCCTTTAAACGAAGGGCTTGAAGCTCTTTCAAAAGAAGCGGGAGCAGTAACAAGCCTTCCAGAGCAAACCAATCTGAAAAAAATCGCCGAGAAAAAAGCGCTTTACACCGATCTTGACTACGTTGGGCACGTTAACAATGTCCGTTATATCCAATGGATAGAAGATGCCCTTGAACCTCAGCTTTTTGAAAATGCCGATAAAATGCGAATCGACATCTGCTATCTAAGCGAAATTACAAGAGGAGAAGCTGTCGAAATTTTTTCCGCCCCAATCCCAACAGAATCCGGCACGGCATTTGCGTTTGAAGGCAGAAAAACAAACAACGGATCGACAGCGTTCAGGGCGGAATTGCGGCTGGAAACGCTTTAAGCATAATCCAACAAAACAGTAAACAAAAATTTAGACCCTACTCCAACTTGTGATTCAACTTGAACATCACCGCCCATCTTTTGGATTACCAATTTGGTTATGGCAAGACCAAGCCCTGCGCCGCCATATTTCCGTGATGCGCTGTTATCCTCTTGCTCGAAGGGGGTAAACATTTTTTTAAAATATTCATCGTTAATGCCTATGCCTGTATCGACTATATCTACCTGTATTTCACATTGCCCGTTTTTATCACCTAAATATTTAGCGCTTAACTTAATATTGCCTCCGTTAGGTGTAAACTTCATTGCGTTGGACAAAAGATTGTTTATAGCTTGTGCCAGTCTGTGGTTATCGCCGATAAGCTTCTTTGGTATTTTGGGATCAACGGCAACTACAAGCTCATGTTTCTTCTCGATTGCCAACGGTTTGGCGATATATATCACTTGGTCTATCATTTTGTCAAAAGAAAACTCAGAAAGCTGCAATTCGAATTTATCTGTTTCTAAATTTGCCATGTCTAATACATCTGTTAAAAGCGCAAGCAAATGGTGAGACGCATCTTCTATTTTTTCGAAGGCATAATTTTTCTTGTTTATGTCGGCGGCAATTTTGCCTATATTTGTCATACCCATAATGGCATTCATGGGCGTATACATCTCGTGGCTCATATTGGAAAGAAAGACGTTTTTTGCGGAATTGGCGGAAAGTTCATTTTCAAGCACATTTTCTAACTGTTTGTTTGTTTCGGCAATTTCTATGGCTTGTTGATACTGGGTGTCCCACATGGATCGAATAGTGCGTGCAAGGTCGCCGATCTCATCTTCCCTGTTGACGCCAAATATCTCCATTTCTGATTTATCGGTTATACTGGGAACTGTTGCAACATTTTCGGTTAGTTTGAGCAAGGGGGTAACTATCCATCGGCGCACCAAAATACCGCCAATAAACAAGGACACAACCAGTGCCACAAAACCGGCATAAATCAGGAGCAAGTAACGCAGATCAAAGGTACGAGCCGAAAGCACCACTACAGACCAATCCGTCCCAATGATAGGCTTGATACTGCCGTAACGAAACGCGCCTACGGACAGAGGAATAGCTTCACTCAGATATAGGTCATAATAACGCTGAAAAATGCCGCCCGTCATTGATTGCAGATGCTCGTTGATATGATCGTACAGGGTGGGATTATCTACAGCTTCGGGCATAACAGGAAAAGTTGGAAGCCCAAGTTCTGTAACAGCGAGAAGCTCGGCACTGTCCATACGAACCCTGCCATTTCGGTCAATTATATAACCCCGCTTGGCATCCAAATCAAAATCACCAAAAATAAAATCAAAAATATGCTGAAATGGAGAACCAACAGAAACAACTCCCACAAAACGGTCTTGATAATAAACCCTATGGTTTGACCACACAAAAAGGACTATGGCGTCTTCTACCAGCTCTGGCCTTTCGCGCTGTATATTCAGGATAAATGGTATTTCAGCGTCTCTAGTATCAAAAAACCACTGACTTACACTATTACCGGCGAGCTGTCCCCATGGCACAAATTCTTCCAATGTAATGCCGACATGAAAATCATAGCTTTCCAAATTTTCATACATTGTAAACATAAGACGGACATCCGGCGCAAAAGTCGCATATCCCATTATTTCATCGAAGGCTTTGGCTTTGCTTATCGGGTCATCTTTGTAAGCCATCCACTGAGCTACTGCCGTAGAACGGGAAATTTGGTGCATCAACACAAAGTGTGAATTTGTGCTAAGTGTAAAATTTACAGCAGCCTCAATAGAATACTGCCGTGCCAGACGCCTGGAGAAATCATCAGTAATGGAAGATATTATGAATTGACCGAGCAATAAGATAAGAACTACCAAAAAAGCGGGAATAACAAAGAATAAAACTCGAACACGAGCAACTATTCTGGAATTTTTGAAAAACAATCTTTGTAACACAGTTTCTATCCTTTAAGTATTTGGGCTGATCCACAAATTTTTCATCTAAACAACACTTTTTAAATAAATACTTAAATGAGCCTCTTGCAAAACTCGGTCAGTTTTGCAAGAGGCTTTGCAGTTTCTCACCCTTTGGGTTACGAAACATGCATTTTAATAAAGTTGCACTTTCAAAACAGAAGTTTTGCAAGTGCCTCAAATAATTGAGTTTTTTAAATCGCTTGATGCGTTACAAATAAGTACAAACCCGATAATACGGCAAAACATTACGGGGGGGGGGGGGGGGGGGAAATATTTAATTTTTTTTTTTTTTAATAGTTTTTTATTTTTTTTTTTTTTATAAATAAATAATTATTTTTTTTTATA
>WQWD01000132.1 GCA_009785545.1 Treponema sp.
AAGAAGTCCCCCTGCCAGATCGCAGGATCAACCGACAACCAGCGTGAAGTGCGTGGATCAAGATACCTAGCGCCGAAATAATAGAGACCAGTCTCCCTGTCGAGTTCTTTGCCAGTGCTTTTCCGCCGAATCTTTTCACAAGGGAGCCTGCGCCGGAAGCGGTGAAAGGGCATTATTTTGCGAGCTATCCCCACAGTTTGTTGTGGTGGGGTGGTTGTTAATAAATAGCTCGCTGCTCTCATTTAATTTTCTTACTTTGTCAACACGTCCAAAATATTATTGGCTCTTATCCATAGGGCTTGACTATATAGCCAGAGCCAGCTCTTTCTGTACTAACTCTCTTACAATTTCTGCAGGGGTTTTATGCGTAGCCATTGCTTTTGATAATAAATAACTTGCTGAAAGAGAATCAACTGTTACAGAGAGTGCAGCTTTTCTTTTTGTATAATATCCTGTCCCTTTTTTCAAAGGATTTATTTTAGGCGGATTTTTTGTGTAGTATTCATCCAAAGCATCATATTCTTCTTCTGTTAATTCTGCCATATTATCTCCTGTCTTGAATAAGCATTAAATGGTTATTTGTACATTTCATTGCGTGAAATACTTTAATAACATCCTCATCAATAACATTATAGATTACTTCAATAAGATTAGCATTACTATCAAAGCCAATTAACAAGTATTTAGCTTCTATATCCTCTAACCCGTCGCTTTCATCAAGGCGTTCATCATAAAGGTTATTGTCAAAAGCCAACCTTATGTCAGCTTCAGTAACATCATGTTTGAAAGCTGATTTACTGAAATTAATCACGATGTCCATACAATGATTATAACATATAAAGCCAAATTTGACTACAGGATTGCAGAATCAACCCCCCTGCCCTGAAGGGCTAAATTTGCCTACTTTTACGATATAAATACGCAAAAACGCGTGTCAAAAAATTGTGGGCCAAGTTTAGGCTGAAGTGACGGGGTATGTTGTTCTCTAAGCGTATTAGACTTCTCTCCATGCTTTTTTGCCGGAGCTTCTCACAAGGGAGTCTGCGCCGGAAGCGGTGGAAGGGCGTTATTCTGCGATCTATCACCACCGTTTGTTTTCGTGTGGTGGTTGTTTGTTGAAAAACGCTTATGAAAGTCATTCTGATTGTTCCTGTTTTTAATTTGGCGACAAACACTCTTTCCTGTCCCTTTCGAGAAACGAAATAAGTTCCACAAGTTCGGCAACCTTTTTATTGCCTAATAGTTTTATATTGATTGTTTGAAGCTCGCTTATATACAGCGACGCTTTTTTTGTTAATTCAGATTGGATTTCATTTAATTTGACTGGTTGATCATACCATGTGTAATATTCAAAATGATTAAATGGAGTTAGTCGTAATTCGCAAAAAATTCCATCTTTCTTTTCGGCTTTGATTGTGCTAATTTTTACCATGTCATTTATTTTTCTAAGTTCAATCCAGGCAATATAAGAATCAATATCATCAATAAGTACATAACTTGAACGATTTAATTCTCGGTAAGCCAGAATAAGGTTTACAAACCAATCTGTAATTCTCATCCAGCCATCTGCATTAGGTCTTGATGGATCGTACAAATAATCTCCATACTCATTTCCATTAACATAGAATGCAAACCAACCTAATATATCGCTTTCAACATCAAAACAGTTTTCGTTTAATGTTTTCTGTAGCTCTTCTATTCCAGTAATTTTATATAGAATTTCAAACATTGTTTTGTTACCACCTGTTTATTAATCAAAAAATGCAGGCGTCAGCTTGTGCATACCATGTTATGCACTCTATATGGTGTAACGCTTTCCGCATTGGCACTATAAAATTCGGTGACTGTCATACTTGCGTTCCCGCTTAAATTGGGTATCACGGGTATATGCACATTCCTATTTTAATATTCATTTCCCCCATTTGTAATAGTATATCTGGGCTTATATCAAAACCTGGTTGTTGAACCTCATTCAAGAATGCGCCACAACATATATCCATCTTGTATCCTCTGCTCGTCAATTCTGCAAATTTATCCTTCAAAGGATATAATATATCTAATAGGCTTTTTATATGGCGAGCCAAAATCTCGTGCCTCTCCTCGCGTGAATTAACAATCCATATTCCTGTGCTAAAAGGCGCATAATGAAGAATTTTCCCTTTGGAGGTTATCTTCGTATTTGGTTCACCTTTTCGATGAGCATCATCAGGGACTATACCCAACATTTTAGTAATTTCTGCAGGATCAAGATTGTCATCAATTATCCTAAAACCTACAGAATATTTTATTGCTCCATTCATTTTATCAACCTCCAGTCACTCTTACGCTCCCTCCCCCATTCCTTTTGCTTTCGTCGTTAAAAATTCGTCACTCTTGTCAGGCAATTTCATTTCTCTCTAATTTTTCGTATACAATGAATTATTCCAATAATCATCGGAATAACAAATATTGCCATTACTAATGAACCAGATGAATATGAGCCGCCTCTAAAATATCCTGCTGTCTGTTGCATTCTCTCATTTGCCTCAACAAGCGAACCTCTTTCAACAAATATAAATCCGACAATAAAATATATAACAATTATTCCAATGACAATTAATATTAAATAATATATAAAATTATCTTTTTGCCTATCTTCTTCTTTCATGTTTTTTCCATCCTGTGTTTTTTATGAGCAGGATTACAATATTTAATATGTACCAAAGCCCCATTCTGTACGACGTCTTTACTCCAGCGGTGCAAAATACCCCGTAGTATCACGCCCGGATCTATCCATAAGTTGAACCTCAACTTCAAGAGGCAGCCATGCTCTGCCAAAATCGGTGTGTAACTGCGAATTAAAAGTAAAACTGTAAAGCCCCGAAGGAATTTCCGCTACGCTTCTGATTAGCTCTCCGATACCGCGCGGACGGAAGAGGTGCATTGCCTGTCCGCCTGTTTCTGTGGTAAGGAACATAACAGCGGGAGAGATTTGCCCGCCGCCGATAATTATGGCGTTAAACACAATGCCGTTATTCGCAAGAAACGCCGCCATTTCGGAAAGACTATACATCTCAAAAGCAAGTTCGCCTAAATCGCCGGAGCCGACATACACGACAGAGCGTTTTGGAGGAGCCGCCAAAAGATCACTTGCGGCAAGGCGTAACCCCTGATCAAAACGCCAGCGTTGGGTGAAACTGCCGGCAGAACCTCGAACGGCGTTTTCCAGAGAGACAGTGTGGTTTTCACGTATAGGCTGCACTGATGCCGAGATTACTGAAACTATGTTGGCACTGTCCATACCGGCGATAGCCGTGGAGATGTCCCGAGCTGCGCTTGTCAGATCAATGCCCATTGCGGCGGTAACTTCCGAACGCTCTACAAGCAGTGAAATATCAGCGCCGTTATGGCGAAAACCTGCGGAAATTAACTCCTGATTTTGCACAGGTACGCCGTTTTCGGTTATCAGGAAATTATTGTTATCCAAGCCGACAATGGGGCGGCGCAGCCTGTCCTCGACTGTCAATTCTACAGTAACAAGCGGAAAGCGATGCGAGAACACATTTCGTATTTGCACAAAGAAACCTGAAGCCATATCGTCAAAGCGTGTCATTACAGTTACTTCGCTTGCGGCAAAATTTGCAATTATTATACTTCCGTTTTTGTCCATGTCAACTGACGTTACCCGTGTTTGCGCACCGCCGCCGCCAACACGCCCCAACTCATGGACAATCGCCGTATTTACATCGATTTGCAGTATTCTGTTGTTATCCGCAAGAAGCAAAGTTCCGTCGGAGAGAGCTCTTAAAGATTCAGGGGCGATAAGTCCTTGCACAGCCAAACGACCCAAAAAAGCGCCGTTAGTGTCAAAAGTATAAATTGATCTTGAAGCGCTGTCAGCGGCAAATATTCTTCCGTCAACTGCGGCGATACCTGTCGGAGAAAGCATACCGGGAAAAACAGAACTTCTTTGAGCAAATGAAAGAATAAAATCACCGTCAGGATCAAATTTTGATATCCGCCTGTTGCCAAAATCGACAACATAAAGATAGCCGTCTTCATCGATTGTAAGATGCTGAGGCCCGACAAGCTGGCCTGTGCCTACTCCTCTGGAGCCGATGTAAAACAGCCAATCTCCGTCAGGGCTCAAAACGCTGACTCTGCCGCCTCGCAATTCGGAAACATAAAGCCTGCCGTCAAGTCCTCGCACTATGTCGTAGGGACGATCAAAACCATGAAGGGGGCCACGTCTGCGATCTCTTATAACTCCATTAACATCTATTCGTATAAGTTCGTTACTGCCAAAAGCAACTACCCAAACCGAGCCGTCGCTGTTAGGCAAAACAGAAGTTGGCTGACGGTAAAGAACGATGTCTCCAAGTCTTCCCGGAAAACGCCCTGACTCAACGTAACGTACGCCGTCATTTACAACAGGCAAAAGAATACGGCGATTCGCTACAGTTTCGATGCGTGAATTGAGCATCATTCCCATGCCGGTTCCTCTGCCGTAAATCTCAAGGGCAGCTCTCCATTGCCTCAGAGCTGTTTCTTCAAAACCTGAGCGGTAGTACGCCCTGCCAAGCCAGTCAAGTATCAGAGGTTCTCCCGGGCGATAAGAGAGAGCTCGTTCAAAAGCAAGAATCGCTTCGTTATACGCAAAACGGTTAAAAGCATTTACGCCAAACCGAAACTCTTCAGCGGCAACAAGCGCATCAATACCTGTTCCGCCAGTTACCGGACCAGGGCTTGCCGGAGCATTTTGTGCGTATAGAAAAACAGGAACGATTAAAAAAAGAAAAAAAACGAAGATTAATTTATTCGTGTTGTTTCGTTGTTTCTTCATAACATTCCTCCCGTAACAATCCTAAAATGCCTCTTTATTTCTTTTTCTTCTGGAGCGAGTTCAAAGGCTTTTTCAATCCATATACGAGCTTCGTAAGTATCACCTGATTTAAAATACGCCCAGCCTAATGAATCAAGGTAGGCCGCACGGTTAGGTTTAATGTCTACAGCTCTTCTGCAGAGCCGAATGGCACGAGAGACATCTTTGCCGGAATCGGCAAGAATATAACCCATGGAGTTCATCGCTGTAGTATTGTTGGAATCGATTTCCAGAGCTTTTTCATAAAACTCAAGGGCGGTTTTCGGCTGTTTTTGGAGATATGCCGCATAAGCCAGAGTATTGTAAAGAAGCGGAGATTCAAAACCGCCGGATTGAAGCCGTGTCAGCTCATACTCAGCCATCTTTAAACGATCAGTAATTACATAAATATAAGCGAGCGCCATCCTGCATTGAAAAATACGAAGGACATCCGTACCAGATGTAACAACTTGTTCAAGAAAAACCAAAGCTTCTTCGTACTTTTCAAGTTTCGTATAACACAGCCCGAGATAATAAGCAAGTTCTATTTTTTCGTCGTAGGAAAAACCGGCAGTATCTTTTGACAAAAATTCTTTTAAGGCGTTATTCCAATCTTTATTGTTGTAGTATCTTATTCCTTCAGTGATTTTTTCAGCATTTTTGGCAGATTGAATTGAACCTTTTATATCATCAGGTTCATGTTCATCAATATAATGCACAGCCATTCCTCATCCTCTCTGTTCATTGGACTTGTTCGGCAACAGGTTGAGACAAAACAAGGCTAAAAGCGGCATTTCCTTTTTTAACCTCTGACCAATCAGACCCTTCTTCCGGGATATTTTCGGGTTTTCCCGGTTTTACAAAACAATACGTGTCCCCTTTAGGAGGCACAAAAGTTACCATACGATCATTATAATAACGCAATGAAGGAAAAGCGGGAACTAGTGCGGAAGGTTTTTTTTCTATATTTGGGAAGTTTACATTTACAAAGGTTCCGGCTTTCCAATAACCCATAATCGAGATTAATTTTTCACAAACATAAGAAATTACCGGCTCCCATTGCCATAGAATCGAGCTTTCAACAAGGGACAATGCCACAGACGGAATCCCAAAGAAACTACCCTGCCTTGCCGCCGCCGCTGTTCCCGAATAAACAATGTCAGTTCCTAAATTTGCACCTGAGTTAATCCCGGAAATAATTATGTCCGGCGCATTTTCCATATTTAACGCAGTTCCTTCTGCAGATACACACAATTCAGGAATTCCTCCCAAAAGAGCGCTGATTACGCAATCGGCAGGAGTTCCCGAACAAGACCATGTATCCGGCGCAGTTTCTTTTAGTTTTAACGGTTTACTTAAAAACATAATTGAATGGGAGCAGCCTGAACGATCAGTATTCGGGGCGACAACAAAAACCCTGTGCCCGGCATCCCGCAAAGCATCAGCCAAGAGAATAATACCTTGAGAGGTGATTCCATCGTCATTTGTAAGCAGAATTTTCACAATAACCTCTAGTCCAGTTTAATTATTTTCGCTCTTGAAGCCAATTTTACTTCATAAATTACAGGGCGGAAGCCAAAAATACGCTCGTAATCCTCAAGACGTTTTGTGTATTCGTCTACAAGTTCACGGCGGATTATTGTGTAAGTACAGCCGCCAAATCCAAGACCTGTCATTCTGGAACCTGCCGCCCCTTCTATTTCGACAGAACGTTTAACGAGCCAGTCGATTTCAGGGCAGCTAATTTCGTACAAGTCCCGCAGACTTTCATGAGAATGATAGATAATTTTTGCAAAAGAAGCGATATCGCAACGTTCCAATGCGGCGGCGGCATCGTTTACTCTGTGTATTTCTTCGACAATGTGCATACTTCTGCGCCGAATCTGTTCCGGGAAATTTCCAAGCTCTTCGATTAAATCTGTAGGGGCAAAATCCTTCAGATGGGCTCCCTTTTGTCTTTCAGAAAGAAGCTCAAGGCCCTTCAAAATATCTTCCTGGCGAGCGGCAACTTCCGCTTCCGCACCGGTTCCCATTCTGGGGACTCGTGAATCGACCAATAAAATCCGAAACCCCGAAAGCGGAGATTTTATCAATTTTGTTTCGCAGGCAAAACTGTCAATCAGTAAAAATTGATCTTTTCTCGCCATT
>WQWD01000133.1 GCA_009785545.1 Treponema sp.
CCTTGAATTTTTCCTCAGCCTGTTTGTTACCGGGATTTTTATCGGGGTGATATTTAAGGGCAAGCTGCCGATAAGCTTTTTTTATGTCGTCCTTCGAGGAATTTCTCTGTACGCCGAGAACTTCGTAGTAATCTCTTTTAGCCATTGTGTACCTTATTTGTTTTCGTCATCTACAACTTCGTAGTCGGCGTCTTCGGCAGTTTTTGTGTTATCATCAGCGCCGCTGTTGCCGGGTGTGTCGCCCGCAGCGTCTCCGCCCATGTTTGGATTAAAACCTCCCATGCTGGCAGGATCAAATCCGCCAAAGCCACCTGCCATATCGGGACCTGCGCCTTGTCCGCCTGCCGCACCTTGCTGTTTGTAAATTTCTTCTGCAATTTTGTAAGAGACTTGTTTCAAGTTTTCTGTTTTATCTTTGATGGCTTGAGTTTCGCCGCCTTCCAAAGCTTGGCGCAATTCGACGATAGCTTCTTCGGTTTTTGATTTATCTTCGGCGCTTATTTTGTCACCTAAATCTTTGATGTTTTTCTCGGTGCTGTAAATCATCGAGTCTGCTTCGTTGCGCACTTCGGCTTTTTCACGTTCCCGCTTGTCTTCCTCGGCGTGAAGCTCCGCTTCCTTGACCATGCGATCAATGTCTGAATCACTAAGCCCGCCAGAACTTTCGATACGGATTTTTTGCTCTTTGCCTGTTCCAAGGTCTTTTGCGCTAACGTGAACAATACCGTTTGCGTCAATGTCAAAAGCTACTTCGATTTGAGGAACTCCGCGCGGGGCAGGAGGTATACCGACAAGATCGAAGCGGCCAAGCGTGCGGTTTTGAGTTGCCATTTCACGTTCACCTTGCAAGACATGAATCGATACAGCAGTTTGACCGTCTGCGGCAGTGGAGAAAATCTGGCTCTTGCGTGTAGGAATTGTAGTGTTGCGTGTAATGAGTTTTGTCATAACGCTGCCAAGAGTTTCGATACCAAGCGAAAGCGGAGTGACGTCTAACAGCAGTACATCTTTTACATCGCCGCCAAGAATACCGCCCTGAATTGCCGCTCCCGAAGCGACAGCTTCGTCGGGGTTAACACCCTTGTTAGGCTCTTTTTTGAACAGGTCTTTAACGATTTGCTGAACAGCCGGAATACGGGTTGAACCGCCAACAAGAATGACTTCATCGATTTGATCGGCGTTAAGTCCGGCATCGGCAAGCGCTTTTTTGCAGGGCTCTTTTGAACGTTCAAGAAGATCGTCTACCATTTGTTCAAATTTCGCTCTTGTCAACGATTTTTGAAGATGTTTAGGGCCGTTTTGATCGGCTGTGATAAACGGCAGATTGATTTCGGTACTCTGCATTGCAGATAATTCGATTTTTGCCTTTTCGGCAGCTTCACGCAGACGTTGGAGAGCCATGCGATCTTTGCCAAGATCGATACCTGTGTCCGCTTTGAATTCAGCGATGAGCCATTCCATTACACGATGATCAAAATCGTCACCGCCCAAATGGGTATCGCCGTTTGTCGCTTTTACTTCGAAAACGCCGTCGCCCAATTCAAGAATGGAAATGTCAAAAGTGCCGCCGCCAAGATCATAAACGGCAATTATTCTATCTTTTTTGGAATCTTTGTTAAAACCAAACGCCAAAGAAGCGGCGGTAGGCTCGTTGATGATTCGTTTAACTTCGAGACCTGCAATTTTTCCCGCATCTTTTGTCGCTTGACGTTGAGCGTCATTAAAATATGCAGGGACAGTGATTACAGCTTCGGTAACAGGCTCGCCAAGATAATCTTCGGCGGTCTTTTTCATTTTTTGAAGAACAAACGCAGAGATTTCCTGAGGGGAGTATTTTTTCCCTTCGATTTCCACACGAACATCGTTGCCCTGCTCCGTTACGTGATATGGAACCATTTTCATTTCGTTGGAAACTTCCGAATAACGGCGTCCCATAAAACGTTTGATCGAGTAAACGGTATTTTCCGGGTTTGTGATCATCTGATTTTTTGCTGGTGCGCCGACAACCCTTTCGCCTTTGCTTGTAAAACCGACAATAGACGGAGTAGTTCTCCCGCCTTCGGAACTTTGAATGACTATGGGTTCTCCGCCCTCAAGAACGGATACGCAGGAATTTGTCGTTCCTAAATCGATACCAATAATTTTTCCCATTTTTTTAACTCCTATGTAAGCGGCGTAGCCGCTGATTTTAATCGAAAATTAACACAACGTGTTAATTATAATCCTCTCAATTTTTATGTTAATTTGCTTCCGGCATTAGTACTTTTACTTTTGCCGCTCTGATTACTCGTTCTTTCAAAAAATATCCTTTTTGAAAATCTTCCTGCACTGTGGCTTCGTTTACATCGGGGGATTTTTCCATCATCAGGGCTTCATGCAGATTTGGATCGAAAAGCTCGCCTGCGGAATTAAAACGCTTTAACCCCCACTTGGCTTCAAGCTGACCAGTTAAACGTTTTTCAATCATTTTGATCCCTTCCAGAAAGCCTGCGTAATCGGCTCCGCTTGTTTGCAAGGAGTTTTCTCCAGATTGGATTGCACGTTCGAAGTCGTCGATTATCGGAATGATGTCCAAAAGCAGACTTTGATTGGCATACTCTATTGCGCTCGCCTTTTCTTGATTCATTCGCTTGCGGAAATTCTCCAAATCTGCGGCTTTTCGAAGCAGTTGGTCACGGGTCTCGGCAAGTTGAGCTTCCAGCTCGGCAATTTTTTCGTCCGGGGTTGGCGGAGCTGCCTCAGCTTTGGCAGATTGATCAGAGCTACCCTCACCAACTTTGATTTCCTGAGATGTTTCTTTGCAGTTTTCGTCGACCTGACTATCGGAATCAGGCTGTTCTATTTGAGTTTCGTGTTTTAACATTACAACTTTCCAATATCTACTGTATGTGATGCCATGGGAAAATCCCCACCTATACTTAGAAAATACAAAAAATACGCAAGAGGGTCAAGGAAATTCGACAAAAATTTTTGGAAAAATGACAAATTTTTTTATTCGTGGCGAAGGTGCGTAGTGACGGGTTGCAAATTGGGAAAACAGAGAGTAGAATGTAGTTAACATTAACAAAGAGGAAATAAAATGAATAATAAAACAAAAAAAGCAGCAAAGATAATTAGCAATGCTATCAAAGTGACGACTTTGGTTGCAGCTGGTGCCTCCGTCGCTGCTTGTAGAATGTATGTGGATGTGGAAACACTAGTACAAGTGCCAGCCCCGAAACAAAGTGACCAAATTAACTTTGGCGAAAATGGAAACCTTTCTGCAACAGTTCAAGGTAACTTTACCGATAATGACTGGCAAGATGTTTTAGTTAATATTGAAGCTGCATTAATGGCCGGGTTAGGGCAATGGGCGAATCCATTTAATTTAGCGTTCGCAAAAGAGAGAGATCTTCATATAATCTTAGTGGAAACCACCAGATTTGGAAAATATCATACAAGTGTTGGTGGAGATATAATATACATCAATAGTGCTATCTTAAACGATGCAGATGCTTTGGAAGAGGCAGTTATAGCTGCAACTCGTAGGATAGGTGGAAATCCAAATTTTCCAGATATAGTAAAAGTAACTCCATCCGTGCGGGAGGCTGTTCGTATGGCAAACGGTCACGCTTAGTGTCAGGCACTCCAACTTTATGTCTGTCCCCTATGGTATCAGATACTGAATAGTGAAAACTTTTCGACAAAATATTTGTATATTGACGAAATTTGCTTTACAGTGTATAGTAGATGATATACAAATGAAAAAAGGGGGGATAGTGTGGCACAAGTCAATATTCGCATAGACGATGACTTAAAAGCCCGTGCTGACAATATTTTTGAAGAACTAGGTCTAAATATGACAACCGCTTTTACAATGTTTGTTCGCCAAACAATCAGGCAAGGCGGCATACCTTTTGAAATAACAACCAGAACAGACCCTTTTTACAATGCAGAAAATATGAAAGTTTTACGTCAGTCTATAAAAGAAGCCAATGAAGGTAAACTAACCGCTCATGAACTGATTGAAGAATAACTGTATGGAAAAAGTATGGACAGATACGCAATGGGTGCGCAATGGTATCAGATACTGAACTTCTGTAGTGGTGTCCGTCTGCCGACTACACCATACGAGGCATATCTTTTTTCGGTAACATTTTCAATGAGGAATGTGCCTGGAAATAATCAAAGAAAAATGAATCAACAACCTCGCCCTGAAGTCGAACCTTCGGTTCGGCGGGGTATTAAACCCTCGCCACGAATAAAATACAATAACAATCAATATAGACACAAGATAAAAATTGGCATACAATGTTAAACATGGGAATAAATGAATTATCAAATTATATCGTAATTGATAGCGAAATTCGTTTTGGAAAGCCTTGCATAAAAGGAACTCGAATAACTGTTGGGGATATTCTTCAATGGTTATCGGAAGGAATTCCCGTATCGGAAATATTGGACGATTATCCGCTGTTAAAGGAAATACACATTAAAGCGGCATTGTCTTTTGCGGCAAGGCGTGAAGAAATAGTTAAGGTAATCGCAGCGGCATAATGAAATTATTATTTGACGCAAATATTTCGCATAAATTAATTAAAAAATTAAAACCAATTTTCGGCGAATGTGATCATGTGGATTTAGTAGGGCTTAATGTGCCCGCAAAAGATACGGATATATGGAAATTCGCAAAAGAAAACGGGTATATAATAATTACAAAAGACGAAGATTTTATGAATTTATTAGAAATAAAAGGTTTTCCGCCAAAAGTCGTATTATTAAGAATTGGAAATAGCAGCAGTAAAGCGATTATGGAATTATTGGAAAAGTAAAACCAATGATAGAAGATTTGGAAAAAAGCGAATTTGGATTATTGGAAATTGTATAAAATAATTAATATTACAAATTATAAACGCGGAATGTAGTGCAGGCTAAACCATCGGCTAACGCACAGTAACTGCTGCGTCGCTGTCCGAAAAGTAACCAACTTTTCGGACAGCCCCTTGGGCTACAAAACATTTTTGCAATGGGAAAATTTAGCCTCACATATTGATATTAAACTGCCTCGCCGCTCTGCGGCATTACAGCACCCATAGCACTATCGTGCGTTATGCGCAATTGGGACAGAATTGTAAGAATATTATTTAAAATTTTTTATATTTTGGAATAGTATTGTATAATATATCATACACTTGACTAAAAAATCAACATATCATATAATGTTATCATGGAAGCTGTGTCGGATAAATTAAATCACATTAAAGACTCAATTCTAAAATATGTTCCCGCAAAGTATATTTATTTATTTGGCTCATATGCATATGGTGAGCCAACAGAGGAAAGCGATATAGATATATACATTGTAACACCTGATGGAATAGATAATTTTTCTGAAATTTACTCAAAAATAATGATAGATTTGTATTATAAAAAAATGTTTTTTATAGATTTGTTATTTAATACGGAAACTACTTTTAATACAAGAAAAGTAAAGAATATACTCGAAAAAACAATTTTTCAGAAAGGAAAAATTATCCATGAATATAGATGACGTATTGGAATGGATGGAAATAGCCGATAATGATTTTGACTCTGCCATTTTATTAGACGGAGCTGTAAGAAAACATTGTGAAATTATATGTTATCATTGTGCGCAAGCGGTTGAGAAATATTTGAAGGCGTACTTGGTGTTTAAGGGCATTGTTCCCAAAAAAACACATGATTTGCTATTTTTAGTCAATGTTTGTAATGAATTGAATGATGAGTTTGAAAGTATTGTTACAGAATGTTCTTTTTTGAATAAATTTACTAATGATATTCGCTATCCGCATAAATATCAAATAAATGAAAATGATGTGGTTTATTCAATAAAGGCTGTTTATAAAATAAAAGATTTCAGTTTTATAAGCGGTTTGAGAGAAATAAAAAATGAAACTGTAGAAAAACCCAACTGCACATAACAAACGGTAACTGCTCTCTCTCTTTCGGTCGGTCGGGTTCCGCAAAGCCTGCGGTTTCGCTTATACGGGCTGTCAAACCGTCAGTTACCTATAACGTTATGCGACATTTAATTATTTTTTAACATACCTCGTCCCTTCAGGGCGAGGTTGTTGATTAAAAAATTATATAGAATATTTTTAAGGGGTATGCAATGAACTATAAAAAATATATTTTATGTTTTCTGCTTTCTATGACATTTGGTGTTACAAGCATTTACACGCAAGAGTTAACTCATCAGGAAGTGCAATTAATAGTCCAGAATATTAATGTTGATTTTTCGTTGTTCCCAACGCAGAACATCTGGAATGAGGTGTTTCATCCTCCGCTTATAAATACAAGGTTTAAAAGAGACCATGAAGAATTGTTGATAGCAGAATCGGGAAAAGAACCAAATTTTGACGGGAGGTTTAGAATCGTTATAGTTTCATACCCGGCGATTCGTTGGTATGATTTTTTTATGATAGATTTAAATACTGGGTTAGTTTATGAACGTATTTTTCATACTGGCTTTACAGTAAAACCAGGTTTAAATTTTAATGCAGAAAGTTCAATGTTAATTCTTACCAAGAAAGACTCAAGTGAATACAGTGAAATATCTGACCGAATCACATATCTTAGATGGAATGGTCAAGATTTTAACGTGCTTCTTGCCATAAACGCTTTTTTTCATCCGTGGCGGTTTTAACAGAATTAGGAAGCATCATTTTATGGCAATATTTTTCATTTAATATTTTCTAGTTTTTATTTAAATATTTTCTAAATTTATATAATACTGTTTTTTATTAAAATATATAATTAGATAAATTATTACCTTCTTGTAGTCGCAATCCAACCATCTGCATTTATTGTTATAATTGTGTCGAAGAAGCTACCAATACGAATAAAACTATAATTTCCATCATTCATATCAAAATAAACGCCATTA
>WQWD01000134.1 GCA_009785545.1 Treponema sp.
GCAATTTTGTTTACCTGTAAGGCAGTTCTGGCAAGAGATCTCGGGCCGCCTTCGGGAGCTACCCAAATCATGTCAAGAATATTCAAAGCTGGCATTCTCGTGGCAACCATCAATGTTCCCATTCCGCCCGTTCCAACACTAACGTGAGGGCTTCCACGTGCGCTCGCAAGGGCAAGAGAAGGAACGCCCATGTAATTTTTTACAGCCGCAGTCACCTGAAAAGTCCAATGCGATTTTAACACAGGCATATTTATAACTTTTAATATATCGCTGTTATATGTCCTTGTGTTAGTATCCCATATTCCTTTTTTAAAGCTGATATGCGTTCCAAATTCAGTCGTGAATTTTGGATAAGAAACCATAATACCTGTAGGGCGCACTACATCTTCTACGACAAAGCCGTTTCTCATGTCGCCTGTGTCGAATTCCTGAACACGGGTGCGGGTAAAATCATCCCATATAATCCCGGTAACACGATACCCCTGCGCTTGAAAATAACGAATTACCACAAGCGTAGACTGGCTTGGATCAACGGCATTGCTGTGCGGCCAATCAAGACTGCCTCTTGTCCCCGAAGCTGCGTGGGCGGTGTGTCCCTGTCCGTTATCTGCAACTACAATTTCGCCGGAAAAGCCGTCAGGGTGATTCAGAATCTCACGGATTACTCCACGGACAAGGTCAGTGTTTGTCCCCCCTCGTTGATCCCACTGGGCGTTTATTTTCAACAACACAACATCTTCGGAAGCAATAAGCCCCAAAGGCGAGGCTGCTGTTTTGTGCAAATCAAGACCGTGATTTCTCATTGAACGAAAAAGCCGCTCAGCTCCGTCTCCCGTACCATCGGAATGTTCAACAAAAACCATGGAGATATTTTCCTCCCGTGAAAAATGTATCGGAACAGCCTCCGCAAATTCTAAGGCATTATACGGCGATACGGCATGGTGAGGCGATCTGTCGCCTAATGTTCCTCTTATAGAGATTACGGCGATGATCAAAATAAAAACCGTCAAGAGAACGAGAATCCCGTTTTTTTTTCTTATTTTCATGTTTATGCTCCTAATTGAGGCTGTCCCAAAACTCGGTTAGTTTCGGGACAGCTTTGTATGTAAATTGATTATATATGGTTATGTTAAAAGTTTATAGAGGCCTAATACGTGGTTGTTTTATTTGTAACATCAGGTCAGAAACCCCTTTACTAACATCGATTCTTAGGTTTCAATATATCTATGACAACAGCAGACAAGCAAACCGTAGCCGATTTTCTAGATACTACCAGAGATTTCCTTGGGGGAGGCTACAAAAGCGAGAAGATATTATATAATTTTGATAAACCTGTGCAAGTGCTCAAGAGACCTGCGTTAAATGTTGATAATACACAAACAGCGGATTCTCTTGAGAAAATCACCGAGGAAATCAGTGTTTGCCGCAATTGTCCGCTTGCCAATGGGCGGAAAAATACCGTTCCCGGAGAAGGCGTAAAAAATCCTGTTGTTCTGGTTATAGGCGAAGGTCCGGGTGCTGACGAAGATGTTCAAGGCAGGCCGTTTGTAGGTAAGGCAGGGCAGCTTTTAGACAAAATGCTCGCTGCGATTGACCTTTCACGTACTACCAATTGTTTTATCGCCAATGTTGTAAAATGCAGACCGCCAAATAACCGAGACCCTTTCCCGGAAGAAAGAGCCGCATGCTCGTATTTTCTTCACAGGCAGATCCTCCTTCTTAAACCAAAATTCATTTTACTTGTAGGCAATATAGCGTCTCAATCAATTCTTAAAACAACAGAACCTATCGGGAAAATACGTGGAAAGTTTTTTGACTATCAAATTGATGAGCTAACAATTCCGCTTATAGTAACGTATCATCCTTCGGGAATTTTACGCCGTGAAGAATTTAAACGTCCTGCGTGGGAAGATTTAAAACTGCTCAAATCGAAAATTGGAAATTAAAAATGGAAAAATCATTTTTTGATTTGGTTTTTGATATTCCGTCAGATCAAACATTCACATACAAAATTGATGATAAAAAACGGGCGGCTGTCGGAAAGCGTGCTATGGTTCCCTTTGGCAGCCGAGATTGTCTTGGTTACATAATCGCCGAACGTGAAAGCCCTCCCGAACACGTAAAACTCGACTTAATAAAAAACATTCGCCGTGTCGTTGACGAAGAAACGATATTTGACACAGCCAACATTGAACTGGCACGCTGGATGGCGGACTTTTACCTTTGCAGCACAGGGCAGGCAATCTCAACAATGATCCCGTCAGGCAGAAGATTGACAATTCCAAATTTGCCCGAAGACGAAGAAACCGAGCAGCCTACTCTGTCGATTTCCAACGAGCAAGCCGATGCGTTACGTGCTATTTTGGAAAACAATCGAACCTGTTTGCAAGATCCCGATTCACGGCTCACAGCTTCCAATCCTCTGCCTGAAATGTTTTATCTTTTCGGCGTTACAGGATCGGGTAAAACAGAAGTATTTATCAGAGCGGCGCAGCGGTTCTTGAGCGAGGGCAAATCTGTCATTTATCTTGTTCCCGAGATTTCGCTTACTCATCAGACGGCAAAAATGATTGGGAGCCGTTTTGGTTCGCAAGCGGCAACGTTGCACTCGGGAATGAGCCCGTCGGCACGCTTTTCCGAGTGGATGCGTATACGAAGAGGAGAAGCGCCGATTGTTGTAGGGCCTCGAAGCGCAATATTCGCTCCCGTCAAAAATCTTGGACTTGTAATTATCGACGAAGAACATGACGGCTCGTATAAATCCGGCAATACGCCGAGGTATCACGCCCGCCAAATCGCCATTCGGCGCTGCGGGCAGGAAGGCGCAAAACTTGTGATGGGCTCGGCTACTCCTTCCGCCGAAGCATGGAAATTAATGTCAGATAACACAATTAAACGCTTAAACCTTACACGGAGGGTTTCGGGCGGAGGAATGCCGGAAATAAAAGCGGTAAGCCTTGCGAAAACAGACGGCTGTTTAACAAAAGAATTAAAAGACGAAATTCGCATTACCGCCGAAATGGGAAGGCAAACAATCCTTTTTATGAACAGACGAGGCTTCGCTCATTTTTACCAGTGTCCCGACTGCGGTTACGAACAAAAATGCCGCCACTGTTCGGTATCGCTTACATGGCACAAAGCCAAAGGAAAATGTATCTGCCATTACTGCGGTTACTCGGAAGCGCCGCCAAAAGCGTGCGCCAATTGCGGCTGTGTGGAAGCGGGTTTTAGAGGTTTTGGCACGGAGATGATCGAAGAAGAAGTAAAAATGGCATTTCCCGATTTAAAAATACGCCGTGTTGACGCAGATACAGCGGGAAAAAGAGGCGGGCTTGAAGATTCGCTTACGCTGTTTAAGTCGGGCATGATCGATATTCTTTTGGGAACACAGATGGTCGCCAAGGGATTAAACTTTCCAAAAGTACGCCTTGTCGGCGTAGTTTTTGCAGATACCGGCCTCCATATGCCTGATTTTCGTGCCTCTGAGCGTACTTTTTCGCTGATTGTGCAGGTAGCCGGGCGTGCGGGGCGGTATTTCCCTGATTCAAAAGTAATTGTTCAAACTCTGCGGCTGGACGATCCTGTGATCAAATACGCCTGCACGCTTGATGTATCGGGCTTTTTTAACTCAGAATTAAATATGAGAAAAGCGCTTTCTTTTCCGCCTTACACAAGGCTTATTCGTTTCACTATCCGCTCAAAAGACGAAAAAAAAGCGGACGCTGCAATTAAACGCCTTGCCCTTTTAATAAAACCTTTTTTGAATAATAATGCGGAAATGCTTGGACCTGCCGAATGTCCCATCGGTTTTATGAATAACAATTACAGGCGGCAGTTAATGCTTCGAGGTCCGTCAATGGGTAACATTCATCATATCGCAAAACAACTTATACCCCTTTACGAAAAAGGCAAAGACGCCAAAACCTATCTTGAATTTGATGTAGATCCTGTGAGTATGTTATGAAACTTTTATTACATTGCTGCTGCGCTCCGTGTACGATTTCCTGTGTCAAAACTTTTTATGATGAAAAGTTTGAACCTCATCTTTTTTGGTATAACCCGAATATCCACCCTTATACCGAGTACAAATCACGTTACGATTGCCTTTGCCAATACGCTGACAAAGAAAAACTTAAATTGACAGGTGAAGGTGAATATACTCTTAACACTTTTATGAATGAAGTTTATAACGGCACAAAAAACCAATCATGTTCACGTTGTCAAAAATGTTACAAACTGCGATTGGAAAAAACAGCAGCTTTAACTTCAAGCGAAGGATTCTCAGGGTTCTCTACAACTTTGCTGATAAGCCCGTATCAGGATCATGAAGCAATTAAACGTGCCGGAGAAGAAGCCGCAGCCGAACATAATGTTGAATTTATATACAGGGATTTACGCCCGCTTTTCCGTGAAGGGCAATCGGCAGCCCGTGAAAAAAAAATGTATATGCAAAAATACTGCGGCTGTATCTTCAGCGAAGAAGACAGGAATAAAGAAGCCGTTCAGAAACTGAAGTTTCCGAACAACTCTAATAATTCACGTTTATCCGCCTCACTCGATGATAAAATATTTAAAAGATTAGAATTACTTACAGGCAAAGAAAATTTAAATAAATTATCAAATACAAGGGTTCTTGTCTTTGGCGCAGGCGGCGTTGGGAGCTGGGCTGCCGAAGCGCTTGTCCGCTCAGGAATAGGGAAAATCGGAATCATCGATCACGACTCTATCTGCGCTTCGAATGTAAACCGTCAAATAGAAGCCACTACTTTAACACTTGGACAACCTAAAGCTTCTACTTTTAAAAAGAGGTTATTGGAAATTAACCCCGACTGTGAAATAACAGCTTACGACGAACTCTTTTGCCTTGAAAATGCGCATAACTTTGATATTCAAAACGCTGATTATGTGATTGACGCTATTGATACCCTAACGCACAAACTTGATTTGATAGAAACCGTCAGTAGTATGGGTATAAGACTCTATTCGTCAATGGGTATGGCACGAAGAATGGATCCTTCACGTATTAAAATCTCATCAATCTGGAAAACCGAAGGCTGCGCTCTGGCGAGGCTTGTCAGGCAGGGGCTTCGAAAGCGCAAATTTGGCGGTAATTTCACTGTCGTTTACTCAAGCGAACTACTTGAGAATACGGAAAAATTTCCGTATGTCCCGGGACAAAAATCCATAAACGGAAGTATTGTTACAGTTACAGCACCGGCAGGATTTATGTTGGCAAGTTTAGTTATAAATGATATATGCGAAAGTAAAGGAAACCCAAAATGAGCAGATTTTTTAGGAACACATCAGACAGCGAAATTGTCAGAAAACTTACGATCAAAACTGTGATGCAGCGAAACCTTGTCGAAAAAGGCGACCGCATTTTAATCGCTGTTTCGGGAGGGAAAGATTCCAGTGTTTTGGCGTGGGCGTTATCTTCAATCAGACCGGCTTTGAAATTTGACTACGAGCTGGCAGGTTTACACATCAGTACGGATTTCTGCGCTTGCTGCAAAAAGTCAACACTTCAAGGCAGGTTAAATGAATGGGGAATCCCTTTTACAGATTTGTTCGTTCCCGTCATTGGCAGGCTCAAGGAAGGTCAAAGCATGAACTGTTATTGGTGTTCGACTCAAAGACGTGCGGAACTTTTAAAATACGCTGTAGAGAACGGGTTTAACAAAATCGCTTTGGGTCATCATCTTGACGACATAATCGAAACTTTTTTTATGAACCTTTGCGGAAAAGGAGAGCTTTTGGCAATGCCGATTCTCTTGAAATACCGCAAGTTTCCTGTCAGTTTGATACGCCCGCTCGCTCTTCTCGAGGAAAAACAAATAATCGCCTGCGCTGCTGAACAAAACATACTAAAAAATGTTTGCACTTGCCCCTACGGGCAAAACTCCAAACGCCGTGAAATACGAAGCAAAATCTCAGGCTTTACCGATAATTCAGGGGAAATGAAGCGGCGTATTCTTAAAGCGCTAGGAAGCGGGGAAAAAGATTATTTAACGGAGTGAAACCTCAATTATCTCAGCAATTCCGCTATTATTTCCAGCCCCTGACAGATTTCGTCGTCAGTTAAGATGTACGGCGGCAATAGGCGGAGAGTATTCGCTCCTGCTGTCAATAGAAGAAGTCCAATTTTGTCATTTGCCGCCTCAGAATGTGCCCGTGCGATTGCTTTTTCTACAACAGACCATGCATTATCTTCAATGTCAAAACCAATCATTAAACCCATTCCACGAACAGCTTTTACCTTTGGAAGGCTGCTCAGAGCGTTTTTTATAAAATCGCCTTTACGTTTGTTTTCCTGTAAAAATTCGGGAGTATTCACAGTTTCCAGTACAACTTCCGCTGCCGCAGCCGCAATTGGGTTTCCGCCGAATGTACTGCCGTGATCTCCGTGGCAAAAAACATCGCTTGTTTTCCCGCCTGCCAACACAGCACCCATTGGGATACCGCCCGCCAAACCTTTGGCAAGCGTAACAATATCGGCTTGAACAGGGCTGCCTTGTGAATCTTTAAATTGTTCCAAGCCAAGAAAAGTTCCTGTCCTTCCCATACCGCATTGAATTTCATCAAACATAAAAAGGATGTCTCTCTCGGCGCACAATTTAGCGGCCGCCTCGATAAACTCCTGTGTTTGAGGCACAATGCCGCTTTCGCCTTGTATGGCTTCAATAAAAAAACCTGCTGTAGTTTTAGCGTCTAAAGCTTTGTCCAGTGCGTCAACATCGCCAGGCTGAATATGAACAAAACCGGGTGTAAAAGGGTCAAAATCTTTATGGAACTTTTCCTGCCCTGTTGCGGAAAGCATTGTTATTGTTCTTCCATGAAAACTTCCCGATAAGGTAACAATTGTA